>SCSX01000063.1 GCA_004297825.1 Spirochaetota bacterium | reverse complement strand
AAACTCAAACAGGCCCGTAATGCAAGATTTGAACGAAACAGGGAATTGAACAGCAATCTACTGGAGGATTTACCAGCTTAATTCAACCGAAAATAATTCCCATTTGGGTGAAGCGAAACACTTATGCGCTTAAACCAATAATAAAAACATTCTCTGACTCAATAATAATTTATTCACCTATATCGGACGACGACAGGCAATTATATTTACAAGGCGTATTTTCCACTATTACAGCATGTGCCGCTGCCTATACGATACTGATGCATGATGAAATTATATTTAGAGGAGGTATCGATATAGGGATTGCGTTTGAGATTGGTAATGAAGAAATATATGGATCAGCTCTTGTTAAAGCATATGAATTGGAATCGAAAACTGCTCGATATCCTAGGATTGTAATTGGAGACGAATTAGTAGCCTTCTTAAAAACCATTGCAGCAGGTTTATTCCGAACAAACATTGAGAACATTAACAAAGATGTTGCTACTAAATGTCTTAAATTGTTGATGATTGATGGTGATGGACATATAGCAATTGATGTATTGGGAAGCGAAATATTTACTTTATTTGAAGATTCTCTAGGTAGTTTTATTCATCGGGTTGTGAAATTTATTGAAAAACAAGTGCTTACTGCAAAGGAGAATAAGGATACTGAATTGTATTTCCGTTATATCGCACTTGAAGGATATATTGAATCAAGATTAGAAATTTGGCAGAAATATATTAAATAGCTTATACTGTGTCGGTATTCGCCTGACAATCACTCAATAAAGAGAGAGTGTCGGATTTTCCTACTCCCCACCCCCCAGCTTCCCCTTCTTCTCGTCCAGTTTCTCCAGATAATTCTCGATGATCTTCCCGAAATCCAGCTCCCCCTTCACGATCCGGTAGCGCTCGTTCTCGATAAAGCCCAGGTTCGTCGTGATCTTGTACTCGCCGGCGGCCTCCGCGTACTTGACGGCTTCTTCCCAGTAGGGGAGCGCCTCGCGGTAGTGCGTCGCGGCGATGTCCAGGCTCTCGGCGATTTCCTTCGCCCAGTCCTGGTTGTAAAATTTGACATCCCGCTTGTCGTAGCGCGCGGCGATGCCCAGGTAACTGCGCATGATGAGCATGTTGAGGTGCATGAACATGAGGTTCCGGTAGCGGCTGTACTCGTCCTCGCTGTCGATCTTCACGAGCGCCTCGCTCGGGTGGCGGAACTTGCTCGCGAGCGCGGTCTTGAGCCGCGCGATGTTCATGCGCAGCGTGTCCTCGTTGTAGTACATCTTGAGGCCGTACAGCAGGTAATAATCCTCCAGGTAGTGCGGCACGGTCTTGTTATGTAAACGCGATTTCGGGATGAAGTCCGAGAAGGGTGTAAAAGGGCCGCCTTCGTCCCGGAGGTTCGGGTACTGGGTGTTCTCGGACGCGAGCGGCGTCACGGAAAAGATCACGGCGATGAGCGCCCCTGCGCACGCGCCGCGGCATGAGCGTCCCCATCCGGAGGATGTGCGCGCGCGGTTCATAGGGCGGGACTCACTGCATGAACGCACTGTGTAAGAAAGGGGGAGGTGGGGATGGATGAGATCGGGGGGATAGTTTTAATTGTTTTGTGTCCCGTCCCCATTAATTTTATTGCGTGTCGCATTATCATGCCTTTTTATTTTTTCGTGTCCGATACACTATTCCACAAATATACTCCCGGCGATTCCCGGAACCGGTTCGGCCGTACATCGGTTCTGGACTCCCGCATGGTCCGATTGCCGGGGACCGATACCGCTCCTTGTGTCATTTCGACGAGTCCCGGCTTTTCGGGGCGAGGAGAAATCTTCATACAATGATGCTTGCAAGATTTCTCACGCCGGAAAACGGGGTTCGAAATGACAGTACCGCATCAACAAAAAATCCAATGCCGGAATAGCGGCTCTCCGTTAACGGCTTACCACTCAATCTGAGATTTCCATTTCTTGTGCCCGCCCCATTGAAAGCCCCAGGTTCGAATATTACCCCTCCCCTTTCTTCCAAGGGGGAGGCCGGGAGAGGGTCTAGTACAGTATCGGAACGGGCGGGCGCGGAATAAAGCTCAAATGATGCCGATATGCTCCAGCACGATCTTCACGCCGATCGCGATGAGGAGGATTCCCCCGGCGCGTTCCACGCGATTGCCCAGGAGGGCGCCGGCGTGCCGGCCCAGGCGAAGGCCCAGGATGGAGAACGCGGCGCAGATAATCCCGATGATGATGCTCGGTACGAGGATGGGCTTTGCCATCATACCCATGGAAAGCCCCACGGCCAGGGCGTCTATGCTCGTCGCGATCGAGAGCACGACGAGCGACCACCCGCGCGACGGATCGGGAGCGGTATCGGACCCCCCGTGCTTTTCCCCGAACGACTCCACCACCATCTTCCCGCCTATGGCCGCGAGGAGACCCAGCGCGACCCAGTGGTCATAGTCCGCTATGAGCGTCTCGACGAGGCTGCCGGCGAAGTAGCCCAGGATGGGCATCATGAACTGGAAGAGCCCGAAATGGAACGAGAGGCGGAAATAGTGCCGCCGCGTGGGCTCCGGGATGACGAGCCCGGCCGCGAGGCACACGCTGAAGGCGTCCATCGCGAGCCCCGTCGCGATTCCCAGGATGGTGATGAGCTCGGAGCCGGTATGCATGGTGGAGAGAACCTCGCGCGGTGGAGTGTGGGCTTGTCAGTTATCGGAGCCGGTGAAGAAGAGCGCAAGGTATTTTCGAAGCGCGACGGCGTACTCGAGCTTGATGCGCGTCTCGACCTCCCAGGTGGACTCGGGGTAGCCCGTGAGCCCGTCCTTGAAGTGATGGGCGGCCTTGAGGATGTGCGCCTCGACGATGTCGCGCCGGAAGCTTCCGCGGTTGTGCCGGTCGTAGAAGAGCTCCTTGTGGGCGATGTGCAGCGCCTCGTCCCCGCGCCGGTACATGCGGTAGGCCTCCACGTCGAGCATGCTCGCGTAGGAATCCGGGATCGTCACACATTCGGAGGACCGGTAGAAATTGAAGATCATTTCCCCGAATACCGCGAAATGCTCCAGGAGCTCGCGGTCCCGGGTGAGGGGGGTGAGCTTCTTGATCTCGTGAAAGCATTTCCGGAGCGTCGTCACCACCTCGTTGAAGATGCCGCGGTTGATCGGGTTTTCCCGGCGGAACATGTTGTACAGGCTGTACTGGAAATAACGGTAGAGCGCGTCCTTCGCGGTTTCGCGCGACTGGATGAACCGGTTCGTGATGATGTCGTCCTGGAGGTTTTCCCGGTAGTCCTGGGCGGACGCGGCGCGGGCGCGCGCGGGTTCCGGGCGGGGCGGCTGCGCGGCGGGGCGCTCCTCCTCGTGGGGTTCGGCCTGCTGGGCGTTCTCGAAGCGGTGGCTCGTGATCGTGGTGTAGGCGATGTTCAGGTTCGCCATCGCGCGGGTGGCCCACTCGATCCGGTTCTGGTTCTTGTCCGGGTGCAGGCGATGGGCGAGCTTCTTGAAGGCCTTCGCGACCTCTTCGTCGGTGGCGGTCGCGGGGACCTCGAGCAGGGAGTAGCAGTGTACAAGATCCATGGGGCTCACTCGACGATCGCGCGGACCGTCTCCTCGGAATCGTCCTTCTTGATGTGCCGTCTTCGCAGGCAGAAATTGTTGCGCGTCATGATATTGGTCCCGTCCTCGGTGGAGAAGGTGCGCTCGAAGCCCGCCTCGCGGCAGAGCTCGGCAAGCGTCGTCGTGAAGCGCCCGTACGGAAACGCGAAATAGCGAATTTCTTTTCCCAGGTAAAGCTCCATCTTCCTTTTGGCAAGATAAATTTCCTCGAAGAGCTTCTGGCGCGATTCGGGCGTGTTCTTTTCCAGGAGTCTCACCAGGTCCGGATGCGTCGCCGAGTGGCACTGTATGGAGATTCCCGCGCGCTCCATTTCGAGCAGGCGCTTCCAGGTGAGGTTCCTGTCGCCGCGGTTGAATATCTGCGAGGTATATACGAACAGCGTGACGGGGTAGCCGAATTCCCTCGCCAGGGGTAAGAGCTTCTCATAGAAGGAGAAAAAATCATCGTCGAAGGAGATCGCGACGGTCTTGCGGGGGAGGGCTTTGCCCAGGGCGACATGCTCGACGAGCGTATCGAGCCTGACCAGGTGAACCCCCATGGTCCGCAGCAGTTCGAATTGTGCGCGGAGCTTTTCGTAATCCAGGGAGTAACCCCCCGCGCCGTCGATGTTATGATACAGGAGCACCGGGACCGAATTGTTCCGGGACCGGTCCTCCGAGCCCTTGGCGCGCCATGACGGAAGGCCGTCGGTAACGAGCACGGGCGCGTCTCCCCGGCTGAAGACAAGGCTCCAGATGATGCCCGCCCCGCATAACAGGGCGAACAGGATGATTCCAATGTGTATCCAGGGCGCGCGTTTCATCCGGTTCTCTCAAAACAATTATCGTCCTGCCCGCTTAAAAATCAAGGGAAATGCCCCGCTGGGGACGGGGGAAAGAGTGCTTGACAGTGCGTATTCGGCGTACTTACTTATGAGCGTGCGAATATTCGCGCAAACAAATGTGCGGAGCCGGAGCGATGATCAAATTCACCAAGATGCACGGGATTGGGAACGATTACATCTACCTTGACGCGCGCGGCACGCCCGTGAAGTCCCCGGTGAAGCTCGCCGTGCAGATGAGCGACCGGCATACGGGGATCGGCTCCGACGGCCTCATACTCATCCTCAAATCGAAAAAGGCCGACTTCATGATGCGGATGTTCAACGCCGACGGCAGCGAGGCCGAGATGTGCGGGAACGGCATCCGCTGCTTCGCGAAGTACGTCTACGACCGCGAGCTCACAAAGGAAAAACGCATCTCCGTGGAAACGCTCGCGGGCATTAAACACCTGGACCTCTTCGTGCGCGGCGGGAAGGTGAACACGGTGCGCGTAGATATGGGCGAGCCGGTTCTCCAGCGCGAGCGTATTCCCATGAAGGGCGCTCCGGGCATGGTGATCGCCGAGACGCTCATGCTCGACGACGGGGTGAAATTCGAAATCACCGCGGTCTCCATGGGGAATCCCCACGCGATCATCTACGTCGAGGACGTGAAAAAATTTCCCGTGGAAAAATACGGTCCCATGATCGAGAACCACGACCTGTTCCCCAACAGGACCAACGTCGAGTTCGTGCAGGTCGTGAGCCCGTCGGAGGCGATACAGCGGACTTGGGAGCGCGGCTCGGGCGAGACGCTCGCCTGCGGTACGGGCGCATCGGCCGTCACGGTCGCGGGCGTCCTCACGGGACGAACGATCCGCCAGGCGCTGGTGCACCTTTCGGGCGGAGACCTGTTCACGGAATGGCGCGAGTCCGACAACCGCGTGTATCTCACAGGCCCGGCGGTGGAGGTCTTCCACGGCGAATGGCCCGGGTAAACCGCCTCCCCGACCCGGTAATTAAACAGGGCTATCGCTTTTCAGGAAGTTGCGTTTTTGGTCCTTGGAAGAGACCGGGTATGCAAACGGCGGGGTGCTCGGGTGTCAGCGCTTCTTCGATGCGACTTCCCACAGGTTTTTGCCGGGAATTCCCCTCTCTAAAATCATTACACTTTTAATGCCGGGAATATTTTCGGTGATGGTCTTCTCAACCGCCAGCCGGAAGTTCGACTCGCTCCCGGGGATCGATTCGGCGTTTTCCCTGAGCACCGCCAGCCCCAGGTCGATCACGCAGGTCTCCTCGAAAAACCATACGCCCCGCACGCCCAGGTCCGCCGGGACCGCCATGGAGGTATTTTCGTAATAGGAGCCGACGGCGACGGACTTGAAGAGGAGCCTGACCAGTTCATCGCGGTCGTCGAGCGCGGGGATATTGCGTGTCTCTTTCAACAGGGTCTTGCCGTCGGTGTCGGGAATGTAGACGACGAGTTCGTCGCGCGTGTCGATGACGGGGAACGAGGGGAATATGTCGAAGACGCTTTTCCCCGTATGAAAGCAGAACACGACGTAATTGAAGATGAGGGCGAGCGAGATGCCCAGGACAAGCATCCTGTTGCGTTCGATCCTGTCGGATTCGGCGCGCGCCCAGAGCTCGAGCCCCTTTTCCTTCGCGAGGAGGGCGTATTCCCTCGCCTTCTGTTTTATCTTTTCGGTATTGATCTTCTTCATGCCTGTCCCGCGCGCTGTAGTGTGTATCGGCCCCAATCCCTGAGCACGCTACAATACCCAACCGGCGCCCCTGCTGTCATTTGTTTTTTGAACCCGAGTTGTATTTTTTTAGGAAGGCCGCCACGCCGTGGTACAGGGCCTCCGCCACGCGGTCCTGGTATGCGTCTTTCTGCAGACTTGCCCGCTCGGCGCTGTTCGTGATGAAGCCTATCTCCACCAGGATCGCCGGCATGAGCGAGCCCCTGAGCACGAAAAAGTCCGCCTTCCTGACACCCCGGGCCTTGTGATCGGTGAGGAGCCTGGCGAGCTCGGCCTGCATGGTTTCCGCGAGCATGCTCGATTCCTTCTGTATCTGGGTGGTGAGCATCATCGCCTCCATGTGTTCCGCGTCGTCGCGCCCGCTCCCGGGTTTTTTTTCCTCGAGGATCACCACGTTGTTTTCGAGCGCCGACGTCGCACGCGCCTCCTCGTTGGACGGATTCTGGGAGAGAAAGTAGGTCTCGTACCCGCTGATCCGGGGCGAGACGGAGGCGTTCACGTGGACGCTTACGAATATGCCGTTCTCCCCGTTCTTCAAATGGGAGTTTGCGATCTCGGTGCGCCTTCCCAGTTCCAGGAACGTGTCGCTTGATCGGGTGAGCACCACCCGTATCCCCTTGAAATTCGCACGCATGAGCTTCTCGAGCTTTCGGGTCACGGAAAGCGTAATGCCCTTCTCCTGCACCCCGCCCTTGCCGATCGCACCGGGGTCCCTCCCGCCGTGGCCGGGATCCAGGATGATGAAGGCGATGCGGTCGTTGTGCCGGTCCGGCGTCGTCCGCACCGGTACCCCGGATTCGTCGGCCTGCCTGCCGTTCTTTTCGGGCGGGAGGGCGCATTCAAGGCTGTTCCGGGTGCGCGTGCAGGTTCTCCCCGGGAAAAATGAAAGGATAATTTCCCGCGCGGCCTTTTCGGGAAGCAGGATCTCCCCTTCACGCCGGCGCACCGGGTAGGGGGAGCGCGAAAGGCGGCCGTCCACGAGAAGTATAGTCATTCCCGGCTGGAACACCGTGACGTGGGTGCCGCGGAAAAGTTTGCCGCGCTGCGTGACGAGGTCCAGGGACGCGTCCGACGCCGTCCCCGCGGAAAGCGCGTGCAGGGAAACGTAGTCCTTCCCGTCAATATTCAGGACGGGAATGGAGATATTATGTTCGGAAAAGAGGGAACGGGGCAGGAAAAGGATAATTATGAAGGCAGCGTAAACCTTACCGCTTTTTCTCAAAATAGACCTTCGAGTATGTTCTCCAGTATTCCAGCGTCGAGAGCACCAGGAAGAATAGGATCAGGAAGATGGAGATATGCCGCAGCGAAATGCCGAGTATCTCCACGTGCGTTTCCAGCACGTAAATGAGCCCCGAGAACCCGATCGACACCACCATCATTTTCCCGAACATGTTCGGGCGCCCCTGGATGTCTTTCCTGGTGAAGAGCAGTATGCCGCCGATCACGGAGTAGGCGTCGCGTGTCATGACCGCCAGGAGCACCCAAAGGGGGAATTCCTTGTAATAGCACACGAGCGCCCCCATGATGATCGCGGTAATCTTGTCCGCCAGGGGATCGATAAACTGGCCCAGCCGCGAAACCTGGTTCAGGGCGCGTGCGAGGAAGCCGTCCAGGAAATCGGTCGCTATGATGATGCAGATCAGCCCGAGCGAATAAAGCCGGTAGGTGACGTCGCCCGTCGCTTTTTCCATATGAAACATATACCCCACGAAGGGGGATAAGAGTATCCGCGAAATCGAAAGAAAGTTGGAAAGCGTGAATACCCTGCCGGAGAGCAGATCCTTTATTTGCATGTTCAGTTCTTATTGTGTGCGTTAAAGTGTGAATACTGTACCCGGTCGATCTCCCGAGTCAAGATAAATTCCGTCCGCAGGCAGGATCGCTTTTTGTGCACGGCAGGGGGGCCGATAATAATGCTTGACGAAACGTGCGCGCTTATCTTTGATACCCTCTATCGCTCGTTGCGGCCCTCCAGCATCAAACCCCGGCCGGGCGCGCGGCAAACTGCATTCACTCGGCGGACGGATACACGATGAAACTACGCAAGGACGGCTCGCAGGGAACTCCTCCGGAGGTTCGCTACACCTATTTCAAATCGGTGGGGCGCATGGCCCTCATATTTTTCGTGGGGTTCACCTTTTTCTTCTTTATATCATCGATTGTGCTGCTCTTCCTTACGCGGCCCGACAAGGAAGTCAAGGTGCCGGGTGTCGTGGGCAAGCAGTTCAACGAGGTATATAACAGCCTCATGCGCAAAGGGCTTAAGCCGGAGATCAAGTTCCGTGACATCTACGAGATCGACAACGGCACCGTCCTTGAGCAGGACCCCGAGGCGGGCGAGATCGTCTACGAAGGCCGCCGGGTCGTGCTCGTGGTGAGCCGCAGCAAGCTCATCCTGGATGTGCCCAACCTTGCCGGAATGGAGCTTCCCTTCGCGCTCAACAAGCTCAAGAATCTGCACATCCACGACCGAACGCTCACCATCGGGGCGGGCGTCATCTCGTACGTACCCTCCGACAAGACCGCGGACAACATCGTGATAGACCAGAGCCCCAAGCCCGGCGAAAAGATCATGCCCGACCGGCGCATCAACCTTCTCGTCTCGGCCGGCAGGACCGAGGGCGACATGAAGATGCCGGACGTCACCGGCCAGTCGGTGAACCTGTGTATCGACCTCCTTCTTTCGAAGGGGATGCAGATCGACCAGGAGGTCGTCGAAACCGGGCAGCCCGAAAAGAGCGGCATAATCGAGGCCCAGAATCCCGCGAAGGCCGCCGAAATCAAACGGGGCGATGTCGCGAAACTCAAGATCGCGCACTTCAAACGCAAGGAGCGCGAGTACAACGCATACGAGCGCGTCGAATTCACGGTTCCCCGCACTATCAAGACGGGGCTCCTGGAAGCGTACGTCGAGGACAACGCGACGAAGCGGATCGCGTTTTCGAAGGTGATGGAGCCGGGCCAGAAGATCGACTTCGTCTTTTTCCGGTCGGGGGACTCGCGGGTGAGCATCGTCCAGGACAAGAAAGTAATCAAGGTGATCAAGGTTGACGCGGATTGACCCAGGCAGGGGAGTGCTCATCTCCCCCTCGCTCATCGCCGCGGACCTCTCCGTGATGGGAGCCCTCGTGCGGGAATTCGATCCCGCCGTGGTCGACCTCCTCCATATCGACGTGATGGACGGGCATTTCGTTCCCAACCTGACGTTCGGTCCCGCGTATATCAGGGACCTCGCCGGGCACTCCGGGATTCCGCTGGACGTACACCTCATGATAACCGACCCCGAGGCGAGCATAGAGCGCTACCTTGAGCTCAAGCCCTGGTGCGTGACCATACATTACGAAAGTACCAGGTTTCCCGCGCGGCTGTTGCAAGTGATCCGCGCCGCCGGCGTTCGTGCGGGACTCGCGCTCAATCCGGCCACCCCGGTGGAATCGGCGTATGACCTCTGTGAATATGCCGACCTGGTGCTCGTCATGTCCGTCGACCCCGGGTTTTTCGGCCAAAAATTCATGGGCGGCGCCATCGGGCGCATTAAGAGGCTTGCCGCGCACCTCGCGGGTATAGGCCGGGGCGCAGATACACTAATCCAGGTTGACGGCGGGATATCCCAGGATAATATACGGGAAGTGGTCTCGGCGGGCGCGCGATGCATAGTCGCCGGCAGCGCGGCCTTTACGGGCGGCAGGGTGAACGAAAACGTCACCAGGCTGAAAGAGCGCGCTATTTCCGGATAAATAACCCGAATTGCCCCAAGACGGCATTAATACCGGCGTGTCGTATTTTGTATTGACAAAAACAGGGCCGGAGAAATAATCATCCCCTAATTATGTGAGGAGGTAGCATCGTGTCGGTTAAGATTCGTTTGCAGAGGGTTGGTACCAAGAAGAAGCCCTTCTATAAAGTCGTGGTGATGGACGAGAGACAACGCAGGGACGGCAGCACCATTGAAAACGTGGGGCAGTATCAACCTATATCCGCGGGAAACCAGTTTACGGTGAATGAAGAGCGCGTGATCGACTGGCTCAGGAAAGGGGCCCAACCGACAGCTACCATAGAGCGACTTCTCAAGAAGACAGGGGTGTGGAAAAAGTATAAAAGCGCGCAATAATACCCCCGGGAGGCGGCTATGAATTACAAGGACCTGGTCGAATATTTGGTGAAGTCGCTGGTTGACCATCCCGAGGAGGTTCACATCAGGGAAGTGGAAGGTGAGAAATCGACCATCCTTGAGCTCAAGGTGACGAAAGAGGACATTGGGAAGGTGATAGGCAAGCACGGCCGCATCGCCAGGGCGATAAGAACGATAATCAACGCATCTGCAACAAAATCCGGGAAGCGCGTGGTGCTGGAAATTCTCGATTGAGCGGGAAAGAGCTTTTAAGAATAGGAAGAATTATCGGCGCTCACGGCCTTCAGGGACGGCTTAAAATATTAATGCTGTCCGACATCCCGGAGCGTTTTGAAAAGGGAAACACCGTATATCTGGGAAACGAACCTGCCTGCAGGGAATTCACGATAAGCGGATTCCACGTCTCGGGGGGAAGGGAATGTCTCCTCACCCTGGAGGGACTCGAAGACCGCGACGACGCGCTCTCGCTGAAGGGACAAACGATATACATCGAAAGGAAGACAGCCGAGGAGACTCGGCGGTTCCTCGAAGACGGTTCGTTTTATTATTTCGACCTTATCGGCTGTGAAGTTTTCCGGGATGGCGTTCCGTTCGGCGTAGTTAAGGATATTTTCGAAGCTGGGGCGGGGGAGATCCTTATCATAGAGGACAAAAAGGGCATGGAGATATTCATACCCTTTGTGGACGATATCGTGGATACAGCAGCCATTGCCCGGAAGCGGATCGATATCCATCCCATCGAGGGGATGATCGAGAACGCGAACGACGGCACCACGATGGATGGGAACGACGGGTAGGGATGTGGCGGTGATCAGGATCCTCACGCTGTTTCCCGAATTTTTCCGAAGCCCGCTTGAAACGGGCCTTCTGGGACGTGCGATCGGAGATGGAATACTCGGCGTCGAGGTCGTCAACCTCCGGGCCTATTCCGAGGACCGGTTTGGTCGATGTGACGATTATCCGTTTGGCGGCGGAAGCGGCATGGTGCTTAAGCCCGAACCGCTGTTCAAGGCACTTGGGGCCATCACCACGCAGCGGACCCGGGTTATCCTCACAACCCCGGGCGGCCGGGTTCTCAACCAGGAGCTCGTAAAAGAGCTTGCACGGGAAGAAGACCTGTGCATAATATGCGGGCGCTATGAAGGGGTGGACCAGCGTGTGGTCGAGCGATTCGTCCGCGACGAGATTTCAGTGGGCGATTACGTGCTTTCAGGCGGAGAGTATGCCGCGATGGTGATCCTCGATTGTGTCGCCCGATACGTTCCCGGGTTCATGTCGAACGAGGAATCGCTTCAGGAGGAGAGTTTCGAAAACGGCCTGCTGGAGTATCCGCAGTACACGCGGCCGGCGGAATTCGAGGGACTCAAGGTTCCCGATATTCTTCTCTCCGGCGATCATGGCAGGATCCGGAAGTGGAGACTGGAACAGAGCATAGAGAAGACCCGGGTCGCGCGGCCGGATTTGTTTACACGGTATATCGAAGGGAGAAAAGAAGGAGAAAAGCCATGAATATAATCGAAGCGGTAGAAAAAGACATCATGCCCGTAAACCGGACCATGAATTTCGAGATCGGCGACACGGTCAAGGTTCACTATAAGATCATCGAGGGCAACAGGGAGCGCGTCCAGGTTTTCGAGGGGACCGTTATCGCCATCGACAACAAGGGCATGAAAAAAACCTTCACGGTTCGCCGGGTATCGTACGATGTCGGCGTCGAGCGCGTCTTCCCGCTGTTTTCCACCCGTATCGCGAAAATCGAGGTGATGAGAAAGGGCAAGATCCGCCGCGCCAAGCTTTACTTCCTCAGGGAGCGTACCGGCAAATCCGCGAAGCTTCGTGAAAAGAAATCCAAGCCGTCGGTAAAAACCTTCGTCCCGGTGACGCACGAAACCCCGGCGCCCGACGAGTCGGCGGCCCCGGAATCGGGAAGCGAACAATAGGAATGTGCGATCCTCGCGCACTTGTGAAAAGCCGTCTTTCGAGATAGAACATGAACTGCTCCGGCAGGGATGCCGGCTGATCGCCGGCATCGACGAGGCGGGCAGGGGAGCCCTGGCGGGTCCCTTGTGCGTGGGACTCGTGGTATTCGACTGCAGCCTTTTCCATGACATCCCACCGGAACTTTCCGCGATTAACGATTCCAAGAAACTGACTCCCCGTGCCCGCCGTGCGTTACGAGACGTGATCCGTCGACACGCGTACGCGCAGCGGACCATAATGATTTCTCCCTCCCTTGTGGACAGCCTTAACGTGAACGGGGCCACGGAACGCGCCCTGGATCGCCTCTTGAAAAAACTCGATCCCATGCCGGATGCCGTCATCATGGACGGAAATTTTCGGTTCTCGCCCGGTGTTCGATTCATCCCCGTCATCAGGGGCGATTCCCGCTCGATTTCAATCGCCGCGGCTTCCATTGCGGCGAAGGTGGACCGCGATCTGGTGATGGAGAAATATGATTTGCGTTATCCCGGGTACCTGTTAAGGAAGAACAAGGGATATGGCACCCCCGATCACATGGATGCGCTGGGCGCCCGTGGGCCGTCCCCAATACATAGAAGGAGTTTTGAGCCGGTAAAAAGCATGCTTCACCCGCCGGCCTTCATATCTGATGAAAATTGATACTCCTGTAATCTTCCTGAAGACCGACAAGCCGCTCCGGGAAAGTCTGGCGCACCTGCGCCCCGGCGCGACCGTAGATGCCCAGATCCTCGAACGGTACGGACCGACGAGGGCCCTGATTGCGTTTAAAGGACGCTCATTAATAGCGGAGTTCACCGGGGGTGTCCCCAGGGAGGGCAGCCTTGTGCTGGTGCTTGAACGGCGGGAAGGTGAGCGAATGTATTTCAGATTCCCGCATGGCGGGAAATCGCAAGGTGGCATGAATGCCATTGCGGCCAACCTGCTCCTCGATCCTTCCGGGCCGGGGAAAGCGGAAATTCTTCCCATGCTGGGCCTGTTGAAACAGGCAGGTACCGGAATTTTTGCGTTTAATGCGGCTATCCTGGGACTGGGGGGTCGGCGTGAGGGACAGGGTTCCGGGCTGCCGGGTCTGCTTTCCCGTATGAGGAAATTGGGAATAAAACGGGAATTTATTAATTTTTTTTCTTCACTTTTTGCCGTCCATGATGGTAGTTTAATAATTTATGCGGAAACATTTTTAGCCCAATTGTATCGAAAATCGGGTAGAAATGTTCCCGGGCATGCTTCCCAACCGACGGATCGGGGGGAAGAAGGTCCGTTTGAGGCTGAAATAAAGAACTTTACGCTGGAAATCGAGGAGGTTTTCCAAGCGCATAGCGGAATGGGTACCGATTTGCTGGGCGATCTTGTGAGCGCCTTGAGCGGACGCTTTGTTAGGGTCGGCGAGGACTGCTTCTATAGAGAGCTCCCTCTTCTTGATGACAATACCCCTCCGGTACGCGTTCTCGTAAAAGGAAGCTCCCTGGCGCTCTCAATGGATCTTACGGGGGCCGGGCATATCGAGGTGATAATGCGCGAAACGGGACACGATATTATCGCACGCGTGTTTTGTGAAAGCGATGCGGTGAGGCAAATATTCGAGAAGCATAGGGACGCGTTATCCGACTCGCTGGGATCGGTTGCGGGTAAGCGGCCCCTTGTCAGTTTCCTTCTTGTGGCCGATGCGCGAAGGGACCTGGAGGCATACCGGTCGAACCTGGAGCAGATGGCTTCGCTGGATGTGAAGGCATGAAAGAGGTGATTAAAAAAGCCGCCGCGCTTGGGTACGATCCGGAACATGGATTTCCAGAGGTCATCGCGGCCGCGAGGGGCCGTCTCGCGGAAAGCCTTATGGCGTTGGCGGAAAAACACGGGGTGGTGATCCGCAGGGACCCAGACCTGGCTGAGGTGCTTTCGGTGTTGAAGCCGGGTACACCGGTACCGGAATCCCTGTTCAAGGCGGTTGCCGAGGTCCTGGCGTATTGTTACCGGGTAAACGAAGAATTCAGGGAAAAAATCGGGGGACGGAAATTCAGGCATGACTGAGATGAAGAAGATCCTGGTCGAGGAGCTTAGACCCGGAATGAGGTTCGATAAGCCCGTATATATCGACAGCAGCAATATGCTGGTGGGAGCAAACGTTTCCATAAAGGAAAGCGACATCAAGCGCCTCATGAAATGGGGAATATCTGAAATCGAAACCGCGGGAAACGTGGTCGCAGACGCAGCCCCGGGCGCGACCATCCGGAACGAGGTCACCATCTCGCTCGACGCGAAAAAAATCGTCGACGATTACAGCAGCCTCCTTCTTAAACGCAAGCGCCTGCTCGAATTGCACCGCGACGCGAGCAGGGTAGTAAGTGATGTCTACAGCGCCATAAAAAGCGATGAAGTCTTCCCGCTCGATTCGATTGACACGACGATACGCACTATCATGAAAATGCTCGAGGAAGACCAGAATGTGTTTCTCTTTCTCGCGGGCCTGGAAGAAGGCAAGAACTACCTGGTTACCCACTCGGTGAATGTGACCTTTTACTCGCTTCTAATAGGCCGGGCCCTGAAATATACGCCCGATAAGCTGAAAGAGCTGGCAATGGGAACCATGCTTATCGATACGGGCATGGTGAAAATGCCCGCGTATATCGCATACAAGCAATCCAACCTCAGCGATCACGAATTCAACCTGATCAAGACGCATCCGCTGCACGGCTACCGGTTGCTCAAGCAGCTTGGTAAGATGAAGGAAAAGAGCGCCCTGGTAAGCCTGCAGCACCACGAACAGTTCGACGGCAAGGGATACCCGCGAGGGCTCAAGGGAAACCAGATCGACGAATACGCCCGTATATCGGCCATAGCCGATTCCTACGAGGCGCAGATATCCAGCAGGAGCTATCGCGGCAAACACTCTTCATATCACGCGATGCGCAACCTGCTTTCGAGCGGTGTAAACAAATTCGACCCGGTGATCCTGCGTGTATTCGTGTCGCTCATGTCGGTTTATCCGATAGGATCGATAGTCGAGTTGAATGACGGCAGTGTGGGCCTGGTTATAGGGTCCGTGAATAAAAAGCCGCTGCGACCGCTCGTCAAGCTCATCTTCGACGCCGAGCGGCGGAGAATTAACGACCTCATCATCAAAAACCTGCTCGACGACTCAACCCTCTATATAGCCAAGGTGCTTGACGACAAGGAGGCCGGCGTCAACCTCATGGACGTACTCTAACCCAGGGCCATGGGTGCACACAACAGGGAGGTAGGGAACGCCGGGGAGGATGCGGCGTTCGAGCTCATCCAGTCGCGCGGCTTCACAACCCTCGAACGCAACTACCGATCGGGGCGGCTGGGTGAAATAGACATCATCGCGACCAGGGACAACCTGCTGGTATTCTTCGAGGTTAAAAGCCGCAATTCCACACAATTCGGAGGCCCTCTTTACTCGATCAGCCGCCGGAAAAAAAACACCCTCAAGCTCATCGCCAACCAGTATTTATGCTCACACCCCGGCCTCTATTCCGCCGATATTGAATGCAGATTCGACATGATTTCCATCCTTGACGGCCAGGCGGAATGGATCGAAGACATATTCCGCTGAACCGACATCCGGTGGATAAATCGCTTATTTTTTCCCCTTAACGTGCCGAATATACTAATAAGGCCGCGAGTCCTGTTCATGGAGGAGCAGGATGGCCTTAAGCAGAGGGGTGTTCTTATGAAGCGTCTCATGAACAAGGATGAGCGTGAGATAAAACAGGGTAAGATTAGAGGAGATCCCCGGAAGATCGACGAATACCGGAAAAGAATCTCGGACGACGAATATCTGGATCATGCTATCAGTAAGATAGCGACCGATTTATCTCATTATCTCACGAAGTAATTTTATCAAAGACCGGCATGGGGGCGACCCCGTGCCGGTCGAATTTCAACCCATGGTAAAGAAAGATTCATATCTTCTCATCCAGCGCAACAAGCGGTTAAAGCTTCTCTTCCTTGCGCTTTTCGTCTCCGTGATCATAGGCCTCGCGTTCATTTTCCGCTATTACTTCTGGCCTTTCCTTTTCGCATTCGTCCTTTACGTTTCCCTGAAGCCGATACATGACGCGATGCTTCGCGTGCTGAAGAAATCCTGGCTCAGTTCTTCCCTGCTCATTGTGCTCCTTTTTGTAGTCGTGATGGTACCCGCGTTCCTGCTGCTGTTCACCCTTGCCAACCAGAGCTTTGAATTTTACCAATATATCCAGAAACAATTCGATCCGAAAATATTCGACGATTTTCTTCATAAAAGCGAGATCATGAAAACCGCCTATGCGTTTCTCAATATCACCGAAGGGGAGCTGGTGAAAAAAACCGCGGAGGTGCTGCAAAGCGCGTCCCTGGCCCTCTTTTCAAACCTCACGGACGTGCTGAGTTTTTCGATACGCTTTACGGTAAATTTCTTTTTCATGTTCCTCATTCTCTATTTTCTCTTCACCGAGGGGAAACGCTTTGGAGCCCTGTTTTACAAGCTGATGCCGTTTCCAAGCGATATTGAAAAAAGCGTCGTGAGCCGGCTCAAGGAAGTCATAAAGGTATTAATGGTGGGCAACATGCTCATCATGGTGCTGCAGGGAATTCTGCTCGGGGTCGGATTCGGTGTCGCCGGGCTCGCCGCCCCCCTGCTATGGGGAAGCATCGCCGCGATTCTCTCTCTTATACCGGTAGTGGGAACCTCGATAATCTGGATGCCGGCAGCGGCCGCCCTGGTAATTTCCGGGAACGTGTTCTGGGGGGTGTTTGTGGGGACCTGGTGCTTCTCGGGATACATGCTCCTTGAAAACCTGCTGAAACCAAAACTCCTGGGAGACAAGCTGGCGTTTCATCCGCTGATATTCTTCTTCCTCCTCCTTGGAAGCATCCAGGCGTTCAACCTGCCCGGTGTGATCGTGGGCCCGCTTCTGCTTACGCTTTTTTATTCATTCTGGGAGATTTACCGCGTCTTGGAGGATTACGACCGCTCATGCGTAGAAGGCGCCGGGCCCGGCACTGAAAAGTGCTAGCATTTTTTCTGCGCGTCTTCGCCGTAGAGGGTATACCTGTTTTTCCCCGCCCGTTTGCTCACGTAGAGCGCCACGTCCGCGTTATGTATCAGGTCGGCCGCTTCATGCCCGTTCGCGGGATATACCGCCACGCCTATCGATACCGTGACCGGGTACGTCACGTTTTTAAAATGGTGAGCGAAGATCGTCTCCTGAATGCGCTTTGCCACCGCGACCGCCTTGTCCGCGTCGGTCTCCGGCAGTATCACCCCGAATTCCTCGCCGCCGTACCGGGCCACCGTGTCGTGACTCCTGCACGCCTTGAGAATCGACGAGGAGATGACCTGCAGCACCAGGTCGCCGGTCTGATGGCCGAAATTGTCGTTCACGAGCTTGAAATCGTCGATGTCGATGAGTATGATCGAGAGGTTGTGGGTTTTTCTCCTCGCGTGCAGGACCATGCGCTGGACCTGTTCCTGGAAATACTTGTGGTTGAATAGTCCCGTGAGGCTGTCGGTGAGGGACATCTTGAAATAAAGATCGCGCTCCCTTGCGGCTTTGATGAGCTCCTTCCGCTCTATCGCCTTTTGAATGACGATCTCCAGGTGGTCGCTGTTGATGGGTTTCGTGATATAATCAAGGGCGCCGGCCTTCATGAAGGAAACCGCGGATTCGATCGACCCGAAACCGGTAATGAGAACGACGTCTATGCTGCTGCTGTGTTCCTTGATCGTCTCGAGGACCGCCATCCCGTCCATCCCGGGCAACAGCATGTCCGTGATGACGATATCGTATTCGGTCTCCAGGATTTTTGCGATCCCTTCTTCGCCCGACTTTGCGGTGTCGATGCTGTAACCTTTACGCTCGAGGAGTCGCTTTATAAGCTTTCGGACGCTCGGCTCGTCATCTATTACGATGATTCTTCCTTTGGGGCTGGTGTCCGGCTGAAGCATTCCGCTGTTTCTCCTTCCTCATGATAAACAGGTAATTAAAGCCCCGCAAGTAGAAATTCCCTTCCTCGGCGGCCTTGTGGAAGTTACCCATTTTCAGGGATTTGTTGTGACGCATCACGGAGACGATATCAACGGGAACGAATAAGCGGGACATCATCTCGAACAAGTGAAAGCCTATCGGAACAAAACCGTGCTTTTTATTGAAGTAATCGCACACATAAAGCGCCATGAACCTGTCCGGACGCAGCACACGCCACATCTCGTGGATGACCATTTCCATGGCATCGAAATAGTCCCCGGAAGTCGCGCTTAAGCGCCCTATACATTCCGGGCAGTCCGAATACTCGATATTATCGCCGTAAGGGGGGTCCACGAACACGAAATCCGCCCTCCCGTCCGCAACGGGGAGCGAGCGGGCGTCGGCGCGCTCAATGTCGTCCCGGATGGGGTTGATATCGAATCCCTGCCCGATCCTGCCCGTATCCCCGCAGACGTCCAGGGTCGTGCCGCTCCCGCACATGGGATCGATGACCAGGTTGCCCTCCCTGGTGTATCGTTTAAGGAGATTCCAAATAATGTACGAGGGGGTGGCCCCGATATAATCCTGGCTGCCCTGCGTACCTTTTCCGTAGTTCTGGGACGGATAGTCCCAGAACGTGGTAGTTTGTATCCTGAGAGGCGGTTTAGGCATGATAAAGGTTCTGGATACCTGATTTTAGTCTGAAAGGGGTTATTCAATAATTTCATAGGCTCCCTGACGGCATTTGTAAAGATATTTTTTATATGATACGATTGGCGACCCGGAAAAATGCAAAAAATTCATTGACAGATAGGGGCCCCATCCTAAAACAAAATGAACCTCTTCGAGTCACTGTTCCTAAAGCGCAAGCCATGGAGCAGGACCGCAGGCAGCGAGAGAAATCGACCTGCCTCCCAATCTTGTAAAGAAGGGTAACCCCCCGGGTCGATCATCCGAGGGTATCGGGATTTGTCGCGCGGGCTTCCAAAGCACGGCGGGGCCGGTTCGGTAATAACTCTGCTTTCATGATTGGGGATTTCAATGCACCACGTTACACCTGTTTCGCTATCCTTCAATCAGCCTTTTAATGTGTTATTTTTAGCAAATTATTGCATAACTATGTCTGTTAAATAATGGCAGGAGGATTCATATGCCCATCTCCAGACGTGATTTCCTAAAGCTCTCGGGCGTAACGGCTGCCGGTGCCTTCCTGGGCGGCGTATCGTTCCTTAGCGGATGCAAGTCCGTCCCGAATAAAATGCAGGGTGCCAGGGAAAGCACCACAATCTGCCCTTATTGCGGGGTAGGGTGCGGCCTGATCGTTTCAACGAGAAACGGCAAGATCGTCAATATCGAAGGCGATCCGGACCATCCAATCAACCAGGGCTCGCTCTGCTCGAAGGGAAGCGCACTGTACCAGGTAGGCGTCAACCAGAGACGTCTGGACAAGGTGCTGTATCGGAAACCCTTTGGCGATAAATGGGAGGAGCTCTCCTGGAAGGACGCCGCGAAGATGATCGCGCAAAAGGTCAAGGCGACACGCGACGCCTCTTTCGTTGAAAAGGCCGGCGGAGTCACGGTGAACAGAACCCCTGCCATCGCGAGCCTGGGCGGCGCGGCACTCGATAACGAGGAATGCTACGCGCTCAGCAAGTTCATGAGGCTCCTGGGGGTGACCTACCTGGAACACCAGGCTCGAATTTGACACAGCGCTACTGTCGCCGGTCTGGCGGCATCTTTCGGTCGCGGTGCAATGACGAACCATTGGATCGACATCAAGAACGCGGACGTTATCCTTTTAATGGGATCCAACGCCGCGGAAAACCATCCCATCTCCTTTAAATGGGTTCTCAAGGCTAAGGAGGAGCGCGGTGCGAAGCTTGTTGTCGTCGATCCCCGCTTTACCAAATCGGCCTCGCTTGCGGACCTCTACGCTCCGCTGCGTCCCGGTTCGGACCTTGCGTTCCTGAACGGGGTGATCAATTACGCGCTTCAGAATGATAAAATCCAGAAGGAATACGTTCTGGAATACACCAACGCATCGTATCTTGTAAACCCGGCCTACGCGTTTAACGACGGGCTGTTCAGCGGTTATGACGCCGGCGGAAGGAAATACGACACGAAGAGCTGGCAGTATCAGGTCGACGACAAGGGGGTGCCCAAGCAGGACAAGACGCTCAAGGATCCCCAGTGCGTATACCAGCTCATGAAAAAGCATTACGAGCGGTATACCCCTGAAAAGGTCGAGCTCGCGACCGGGTGCTCTAAGGATACCTTTCTCAAGGTAGCCGATATATTCTGCTCCACCCATAAGCCAGACAAGGTCGCCACGATCATGTACGCCATGGGAACCACGCAGCACACGGTGGGAACCCAGAACGTGCGGGCCTATGCGATCATGCAGACGCTCATGGGAAATATGGGGCTTGCCGGCGGCGGCATCAATGCGCTGCGCGGGGAATCGAACGTACAGGGTTCCACGGACTACGGGCTGCTTTTCCACCTGATCACGGGATATATGCCGTGCCCGAGCGAAAAGGCGCACCCCACGCTGGAGGCATATAACAAGACCACGCCCAAGACCAACGATCCCATGAGCATCAACTGGTGGGCGAACAGGCCCAAGTACCTCGTGAGCATGCTCAAGGCGTTCTATGGCGACGCGGCGACAAAGGAAAACGATTTCTGCTACGACTGGCTTCCCAAGTTCGCGAAACCTACGCCCTACATTATCGTGTTTGACGACATGTATAAGGGGCTGCTGAAGGGTGCGTTCTACATGGGGACCAATCCCGTCGTAGGCGGTCCCGATGCGAACCGGATCGCGAAGGCGATGGAAAACCTGGACTGGCTCGTCGCCGTCGACCTCTGGGAAACCGATTCCTCAATTTTCTGGAAACGGGAAGGCGTCAACAGCAAACAGGTCAAGACCGAGGTATTCCTGCTCCCGGCCGCTTCGTCGGTCGAGAAGGAAGGAAGCGTGTCCAATTCGGGCAGGTGGGCCCAGTGGCGCTACAAGGCCGTCAAAGCCCCGGGTGAGGCCAAGAGCGATCTTGACATTCTCGACATGATTCTGAAAGAGCTCCAGGCGATGTACAAAAAAGACGGCGGGAAGTTCCCGGATCCCATAGTCAAGGCGAACTGGAACTATACCGAGCCGGGCGAGCATGAGCCCTCACCGCACCTCGTCGCCAAGGAGATCAACGGGTTCGAGACGAAATCGCGCAAACAGATGGTCACGTTCATGGACCTCAAGGACGATGGCTCCACGACCTGCGGAAACTGGCTCTATTGCGGTTCCTACACCGAGTCGGGGAACATGATGGCGCGCAGGGGCGCAAAGGATGCCTCCAACAAGATCGGGATGTTTCCCGAATGGTCCTGGTGCTGGCCCCTCAACCGCCGCATCATCTACAACAGGGCCGCGGTGAAGCGCGACGGAACCCCGTGGGACGAAAACCGCTGGGTCGTCAAATGGACCGGCAGCAAGTGGAAGGGCGATATCGTCGACGGCGGTCCCGCTCTGGGCCCCGACAAGAAAAACCCCTTCATCATGAATCCCGAGGGCGTGGCGAAGCTTTTCGCTCCCACGGGACTCAATGACGGGCCTTTTACCGAACACTATGAGCCCTGGGAGAGCCCGACTACGAATATCTTCAATTCGCAGGCGCTCAATCCCGCCGCGGTGAAGCTCGATTCGATCGCCGCGGAATTTGGCGACCCGGGGCGGTTCCCCTATGTAGGCACGTCTTACCGCGTGGTGGAACACTGGCAGGCGGGCGCGATGACGCGCAACTTGCCCTGGTTGAACGAGCTTGTTCCCGACATGTTCTGCGAGATAAGCCCAAGCCTCGCGGCAGCGAAGGGCATCAAGAACGGGGACAAGGTTCGCATCCTCAACGCGCGCGGAAGCATATCGGCGTACGCGCTGGTCACCGAACGGGTACAGCCCCTCAAGGTGAACGGCAAGAACGTGGAAATGGTCGGAATGATCTGGCATTTCGGGCAGGGGTGTGCGTCAACGGGCGACAGCTGTAATCAGCTGACCCCCAATATCGGCGACGCCAATACCATGATCCCGGAATTCAAGGCGTTCCTGGTAGATATCAAGAAGGAGGCCTAAGCCATGTCAGAAAGATCATTTTTGGTAGATACCACCAAGTGTTCCGGGTGCAGGGCCTGCCAGGTCGCATGCAAGCAGTGGAACAACCTTCCCGCGGAAAACACGGAGTTTTTCGCGGGACCGGAGTACACCAATCCCAAGGAGCTTACGGCGATCACGTTCAACCATGTGAAGTTCTTCCCCATAGACCGCTCGAATCCCGAGAAACCTATTTGGATGATCATGCACAAGAAATGCTATCACTGCGAGATCCCCAACTGCCTGAACGTATGTCCCGAAAAGGCCATATCGAAGAGGGACGGATGGGTCGTGATTGACCAGGCGAAGTGCATCGGCTGCGGCGCATGCGAGAACGAGTGCATCTACAAGGTCCCGCACGTTCTGGAAAAGGACCTGAGCAAATACGGGACCGAGGAGCCCCTGGTCCGATACAAGTCCTTCAAGTGCCATGCCTGCACCGTCAATGCGCGGGAGATCCCGGCGTGCGCGTTCCACTGTCCGACCGGGGCGCTCACCATTGACTCGAGGCAGAAGGTGCTCCAGAAGGCCGATAAGCGCCTTGCCGCGGTGAAGAAGGATTTTCCCAACGCGAGCATTTACGGCAAGGAGGAGTTCGGGGGACTGAAGGTCATCACGATCCTCAAGGACAAGCCCGAGAAATACAGTCTTCCGGTCAATGTGAAGCCCATCGACATGGCGAAGGCCGAGGCGATTCGCGATATGTACCGCGTGGCGTCAATGTTTACCATGGGCTTTCCCATGTTGAAAAGGACCGCGTACAGGGTTTCGAAAAGGATCGTCACCAAGGACTTTGGCGCTTAATATATCCGATTCGACAGCATGAATTCAAGGGGAGCGGCGCCGCAAGGCGCCGCTCTTTTACACGCAGGCCCGGACGTTTACTTGACTTTGGAGAGGCGCAGTATTACGGCATCGCGATCGAACGGTTTTTTGATAAAACCGTTGATTCCCAGGCTCGCGAGCTCTTTGACCATTTCCGTCTCGCTGTGAGAAGTGACCATTACGATCCGGCAATCCGGCAGCAGGGGACGAATCTGCTTGACGAGCGTGATGCCGTCCATGACGGGCATTTCTATGTCGATGAACATGAAATCCGGTTTAAGATTCTTATTCCGGATTATCATCTCGGCAGTGGCGCCGTTTTCGATTTCCATTATTACGTTGAACTGGACCGACATGAGAATCTGTTTGAGTATCTGCCTGGTCATTTTAGAGTCGTCGACGATTATAGCCTCATACGAGGTTCCCCTTCGCGGATTGATCCCCGCCGGCGGGCTCTTGTATATATTGGCAGGTTCCTCGCTCATGTAGCCCTCCCTTTAAGTTAACCTATCTGCACCAAATATAGTGCATCCTATGAAAATACGCAACGAAAATGTCTCATGGATTTTTGGCGGCCGAAACATCGTATCGGCGAATGCCAATGCCGCTGATAAAGCCTCCCCGCAGGGCGAGTGTACTAAATCCGTGTAAATGTACGATGCGCGATGACGGAAAAGATTATTTGACAAATACTAAAAGCTCCCCATAGGGTGATAGCATCATGTGTGGCGTCATAATGACTATCCAGGAGAACACTTCGCGATGAGAAAGACGATTTTAGCTGCAATGGCCGCCGCGGTATTAGTGAGCGCGGGGTGCGCAACCCTGTTCAAGGACAAGATATCGGTGCTTGACGCCGTAGCCAAAAAAGAGGAAATGGACAGGGCCGATAACATCGCGAAAAAGGCGCTTATTATAAAAGAGCTGGGGGACAAGAGGGTGGTGGTCGCCGACGCGGTGGTGAAGGACATAATTCCCTCCGGTAATATTGATTATGAATTCTCGGTCCTGGTGAGCATCGAGGCGGGCGGAGCCCAGGTGGAGTGTTATATTCACACCCAGGACGTCGCTTCCGTCGCCGGGCTCATAAAAGGAAAGACGCGCATCAAGGCTGTCGGGGATTTCGGCCGGTTCTTCACCATGCTCGATAATAAGAACATAAAAATGGAGATCATAAACGCGGATATCGAGGTACTCGGGGATAAATAAGCCGTGCGCGGCGGATCGGTCAATCGAGGCCGGGACGGCGCACCCGATGTCATGATCTAAAAGGGCCCGGTGACATGACCAATAGAAAAAAGATCATACTCATTTCTTCCGGCTCCGCGCTGGCGCTCGTGATCGCGGCCGGAATCGTTTTCAGCCTCATCCTCCGGCGGACGGTATCCTATGACGGGGAATACGCGGCGGCGGTGACCGCGGGCGCGTCAATTTCGAGGGACGACTTCGGAGTCCCCACGGTACGCGCATCCGGCTGGGAGGACGCGTATTTCTGTCTTGGCTACCTTCACGCCCAGGACAGGCTGCTCCTGATAGAGTATTGCAGGGCGGCCGCGCGCGGCCGCCTCGCCGAGCTTATGGGAGAGGACGGGTTCATGATCGACAAGGTCTCCCGGGTGATGGGGTTCTCCCGCTCGGCGGGTGAAATCCTCGAAACGCTCAAGCAGCCCCATCGCGCCCGCATGGAAGCTTACGTGCGCGGTATCAATTTCCTGAAAAACAACAAGTTCAGGGAACTGATCGGCATATCGGACGTCCCGGGTGACGACTGGACGGCGGCGGATGTCATCGCGGTGCTTCTGCTGAGCGAATGGGGAAACGCGTTCACCAATAACAGGGAGCTCACCTTCGTGTTCCCGGATGAATTAAAGATACATCCCCTCAAGGACATGATCCCGGAAGAGCTTCTCTACTGGTATACCCCGGCCGAACAGAAGAACGTGCAGGCCCTCCTGGAAATCAACGGAATAATTTCGGACCGGATTATCCCGGCGTCGCGCGGTTTTGCGGCGTTCGTGGCCGCGAGCCGCACCGGGGATGGAGCCTCCAGGCTCATCATGAATCTTGACAATCCCATGCACCTGTTTCCCCTCTGGTACCCGGTGCGCATTATCATCAACGAAAAGAAAATCGACGGGTTCACGAGCGCGGGACTGCCATTCATATGGCACGGGGCCAACGGGGATTTTCTCTTCGCAAGTTTTCACCTGGCGGCAGACAGCCAGGACTTTTATATCGAAGAGACCGCAGCGGCGGACAACCGGCAGCAGTACCGATACCAGGGCGCCTGGAAGGACTTCATCGCGCGGAAGGAAACCCTTCAGGCGGGGCGAAGCCGGAGATCGTCCGTGGAATTCGAATTCAGGGCTACCGAACGCGGACCAGTGATAAGCGACGTGTTCCAGGGCGCAGTGAAGACCGATGTGATTAGCATCCGGTGCATCACGCCCGATGAAAGCTATATCGCTTCTCTGTTCGAGATGCCGCTTGCACAGGACCTGGAGGCGGCGCGGGGACTGGTAACGGGGGTGAACTCCGCGCCCAGGGTGCACCTGTTCGTGGCGGGAAAAACGGCTCGAAAAGTCTATTCCGGGAGAATTCCGCAGCGGAACGTTGCGGGCATGGTGTTCAGGTCGGATGCGCGTCCCGGCTGGAACGCGGCCGCCGATCTCTCGGCGTATGCGCGCAATGACGATGGGGCAATGCTCGTGGCGGGGGATTCAATGATCGAGGACGCGCCGCCCGAGCTTGCCGAGGCGATGCTCGGCAGGGACGGTTCCAGGCTGGGCCGGATACGCGAGATGCTCGACCGGAAGTCCAATATCGAGGATCGGTACCTTTACGAAACGCTTTTTGACATTACTTCACCGCACGCGCGCAAGATACTTTCTTCCTTCCTGCAGCTTCTCGAAAAAATGCCGATTACCTCCGCGCGCCTGTGCAGGATTTATTTTAACGACTGGGACCTGCGCGCGTCGACCGATTCGGTGCCCGCGACACTTTTTCAAACCCTGCTCCTGCGGGTTATCCGCGACACCGCGGGCGATGAATTCAAGGGAGATCATTTGAAGACGATCCTGGCGCGCCACAATCTCTACTTTGACAGGTTCGTTGAGATGTTCGTCGCGGACAAATCCCTCCTTTTCGACGATGCGACCACGTCCGAACGCAACGAATCGCGCGATATGCTTTTCGACCGCGCATTTCTTCGCGCCATGCGCGGTCTGAACGTGATCGAGGGGCCGGAGATGGAAAAATGGAATTGGGGCACGCTTCACAAGGGCCGCTTCCAGCTGCCGCTCGTGCGCGGAGATTCTTTCTTCGCGCGCAGGTTGTACCGCAGCGAGCGCGTGATGGTGCCGGGGGCCCATTCAACGATAAACCTCGGGGGCTTCAGTGATGCGGAAAAATTCGAAGCGGACATGGTCACGTCCGTCTCGGCGGTCATAAAGACGGACGGTTCCCTGATTGCGCCGCTTTATGGATATTCTACTAACCCGTTCTCGGATTATTTCGATCTGTACGTGGAAGACAGGGTGTTTCGACCGATGGATGCAACGCCGTCTCACGTAGTGAGCCTGGAGCCGGCATATTGAAAGGTGGTTGATGTGGAGCTGAACGGAATCGAACCGTCGACCTCTTGAGTGCGATTCAAGCGCTCTCCCAACTGAGCTACAGCCCCGCCTTGTAAGCCCATAGTAGCACCTTCCCCTTCAGCGTCAACCAAAATTCCCGGAACGCACGGATGCGGTTTTTCATTGACAGGCCCGGCGGGGACGGTTTTACTAGCGACCGCGGGTATATGGTGGGGAATGCGGAACTTTCTGCGCGGAACAGGCCTTGGAGTATTTTTAGTGATAGCTGCATGGGGGTACCCGGAACCGGTATACCCGGCCGACCCGCTTACGCTGGATGCCGGCTTTTCGACCGCAAGGCTGGATTCGCACATCGAATACTACAAGGATGCACCCCATTCCCTCTCCATCGAACAGGCGTCGACGCATGCCTTTAGCGCTAATTTTTCCCCCACCCCTTTCGGCCGGCCGGCCTTCGGTTACACCAGGGACGCGGTGTGGATCCGGTTCTCCATTGAAAATAGTACGCCCGCCCCGGCGGAGATATTTATCGAACATGAATACCCCCTTATCGACTCCCTGGATTTTTATATTCCATCCCCGCACGGATACTCCGCGGTCAGGCGGGGCGACCACCTGCCGTTCTCGAACAGGGACCTGAACTACCGGAACCAGGTATTCAGGCTGAGCGTTCCGCCGGGCGTAAGCACGTATTACCTGTGCATGCAGTCCCGGGGGTCAATCTCCGCGTCAATGGTCGCCTGGGCGCCGGAAAAATTCGAATCGATGCGGCGGTACGAGCTGCCCCTTCTCGGGGTTTATTACGGAATCATGCTCGCGCTTGCGTTCTATCACCTTTTCATTTTCGTGACGATGAAAGAGAAGAGCTATGCCTACCTGTTGTTCTTCATCCTGTCTCTTGCAATCGTATCGCTCGTGCACAGCGGGCTCGCCTCACAGTACCTCTGGCCGGATTCCCCGCGCTGGAGCAATATCAGTCACCCGCTGTTTTCGTTTTTAACGATACTCTTCGGGCTGCAGTTCACCTGTGCCTTCCTCAATGTATCGGAACATTCGCCCCGCATCTATCGCGTTTGCCTGATCTGGGCGCATATCCTGTTGGGTATCTCCGTTTCGTCGCTGTGGGTCGATTATTACTACATGACCCAGCTTTCGGCAATTGTCGCGGGGATCACCGTCGCGATGATGACGCTCCTGGGTGTGCGCAGCCTCATGCTCAAAATGCGGGAGGCCTATTTTTACGTGCTCGCCTGGTTGAGTTTCATACTGGGTATCCTGCTGCTTGTTTTGAAGTCCTACGCGCTTGTGCCCGAGATGTTCCTGACCACCTGGGGATACCAGGTGGGGTCGTCCATCACCATGCTCCTCTTCTCGTTCGGGATCGCCGACAAGATGAACACCTACCGCGCTGAAAAAATGAAGGCGCTCCGTCGGCTCCGGGAATCCGAGGAGAGGTATCGCCTGCTCGTGGAAAACGCCCACGACGGGATAATGCTGCTCATGGGCGTGAAACCGGTCTACGCCAACGCGTCGCTGGTTCGCATGCTCGGATATGATGAGCGTGAATTCAGCCGGCTTACGCTTGCCGACCTTCTCCCGGAAACGCCCAAGGGACGGGAGATGGTGTTCTCGTATTATAACAACAGGCTCGCGGGGCTGGAGGCGCCGTCGCAGTACGAGGCGCAGATGCTCACGAAGAGAAACGAAATCATCGACGTGATCATCGCTGCCTCCCGGATCACCATTGATGAAGGCGTGGGCGCAATCTCGATTATAACCAATATTTCACAGATGAAGCGCGCGGAGGACACGATCCTGATGCAGTTCCGGGAAATTCAGGTCCAGTATGGCAGGCTTGAAGCCTTGAACAAGCGGCTTCTCTCCGCCCACAATGAGCTTCTCGCGATGAATGAGAACCTGACGCGCGAGAAGGAGAGAATAGCGGCCACGCTTCGCGCGATCGGCGATGCCGTGATAACCATTGACATCGAGGGGGGCGTGCTCCTGATGAACCCTTCGGCTGAGAGGCTCACCGGGCACACCGTCGAAGAAGCCGGCGCGAAAAATTTAGCCGACCTTTTTTCGCTTCAAGATCTGAAATCCGGGCAGGAGCTTGCCGGGTTGTTTGGCCGCGTGGGGGCCGGGGCGCTCCAGGATCTCGCGGATCTGCCGATAGTGATGACCGCCCCGGACGGCCGCGAACGTATCGTCGAGGTGAGCGGCGCGCCGGTCGCCGGCAGCGGGGACCGCCCGGGAGGAACCGTCATCGCGATACGGGACATCACCGAGAAGATCAAGCTCGAAAAGGAACTCATCAAGATGAGCAAGATAGAGTCGCTCGGCGTGCTTGCGGGCGGGATCGCGCATGATTTCAACAACCTGCTTACCGCGATAATAGGGAACCTGGGCCTGGCGAAACTCACGATCAGGGACAACCCGGATTTCCATGGATTCATGGAGAAGATCGAGCAGGCCTGCCTGCGCGCGGCCAATCTTACCAGGCAACTGCTCACCTTCTCAAAGGGCGGGGCACCGGTCAAGAAAACCGCGTCGATCGGCGAGCTCCTGAGGGAAAGCGCGGAATTCATCCTTACCGGCTCGCCGGTCAGGTGCGAGTTCGATTTTGAAAACGGGCTCTGGCCCGTGGACATTGATATCGACCAGGTAAGCCAGGTGCTCAATAACATACTGATAAACGCGATGCAGGCCATGCCGGGCGGGGGCACCATCTCCGTTCGCGCACACAACCTGGGTGAAGTTTTCGGGCTGCCCCTGAAACAAGGGAGATATGTGCGGATATCCATCAGGGACAATGGCGTCGGCATTCCGAGAAAATTCCTGGGACGGATATTCGACCCCTATTTCACCACCAAGGAGCATGGAAGCGGACTGGGACTTGCGAGCAGTTATTCGATAATTAAGCGGCATGGCGGTTATATCGACGTCGAGTCGGAAGAACGCCGGGGCACCGCGTTTCATATTTACCTGCATGCGTCGGACGGAGAGGAGCGGAATCACCGGCGCAGCGATGCCCCGGCCGAGAAGCGCAACGGCCGCGTTCTCGTAATGGACGATGAGAAGGCGGTGAGAGACGTGGCGATCAACATGCTCTCATATTTCGGCTACAGGGTGGACGGGGCACGTGACGGCGCCGAGGCGGCCGCTATGTACGCGGATGCGATGGAGGGAGGGGATCCGTACCATGCGGTTATCATGGACCTCGTCGTGCCCGGGGGAATAGGGGGAGTTGAATGCCTGGCCAGGATACGTGAACTGGACCCCGCGGCCTTCATCATCGTTTCCAGCGGCTATTCGAACGATCCGGTAATGGCCGGTTACAAGGGTTACGGATTCGACGGCGTCATGATGAAACCCTATGTTCTTCAGGATGCGATCAGCTTGCTCGACGAGGCGACCGGGCGTACGGAGAAACCGATACCGGATTGAAACCGGGCCAGAGGCGGAACAAGTATTTCCAACCACGCGGCACGGGCATGACCGGCACGCGTCGGGCCGTTCCCCCCGCGAAAAATAGTTCCTTCAACAGAGGATCGATACCGATACAATAATAAAGCCGGCTCACTGCCACGGAACCGGGAGCATGCCCGTGGTCGCTGTATCCGGGGGGAGCATTTTTACTTGACGTTGAGATTTTGTTCTAATAGTATAAATAGGCTGTTCAAAATGTGATGTTTACGCCATTCCAGGCGCTCCCGTGCAGGCTTTGAACGGGACTAAGGGGATTGTGCGGCATATACGGAAGGTTTGCCGATGAAAGAGTGGGGAATTCAGGGAGCTGTCATTCTTACCCCCGAGGAAGAACTGAAGGGGAGCTCCGTGGAGATAAAAGATTCCAGGATCGAGCGGGTATCCAGGGAAAAGCCGCGGCCTTCACTGGCGATCACCGCCGAGGATGCGGTTTTAACCCCCGGGCTTATAAATTCTCATGATCATCTTCTTGGTACTTACTATCCAAAGGTCGGATTCGGCCCCTATGAAAACTGGCTTCCCTGGGACAATGATTTAAAAAGCGCGCCGGTGTACCAGGAGCGCCAGCAGATCGAAAACAGGGACCTCTACCTGCTGGGCGCATACCGCAACCTCGTATCGGCCGTCACCACCGTATCGGACCATATACCTCACTTCGTGAACGAGCCTTACCTTGACATACTGCCCACGAAGGCCATAAGGAACTATTCGCTTTCCCACTCCATCGCGTCCTTCGCGCTCGCATGGGGCGGTGAGATAGACGTCGAGTACCGGAAGGCGCTCAAGGAAGACATCCCCTTCATCACCCACATCGCGGAAGGCTTCGACGCCGAGACGAAGCAGGATCTGAAGACCCTGGACCGCAAAGGGGGGCTTGGGGACCACTCTGTTCTGGTTCATGGAATCGCTTTCAATGAGGAAGACATAAAGGTCATAAAACAACGGGGCGCATCGGTCGTGTGGTGCGCCGATTCCAATGTTTTCATGTTCAACACGACCGCGAACGTGAAAAGAATGCTGGATGTCGGGGTGAACGTGTGTATCGGCACCGATTCCCCCATGTCGGGTGGAGAAAATATCCTTTACGAGATGAAATTCGATCGGACCTATTTCAAGAAAACATACGGAAAGGATCTTCCCGAAGAAACGATCGTCCGCATGGTCACCGCGAATCCGGCAAAGGCTTTTTACCTGAAAAAAAACGGCCACGTCAAATCCGGCAACGTTGCGGATCTCGCGCTGTTCAGAAATACCAGGAAGAACGCGTATGATTCGGTAGTCTCGGCGGGGCTTAAGGATGTTCTGCTCGTGGTGATCGACGGCAGGCCCGTGTACGGGGACGCCCGTTATGCATACCTCTTCGATGCGCTCAAGGTGACCTACCAGCATATCGTGATGGACGGCGAGGAAAAGATCATTATCGGCGATCTCGTAGGGATGCTCAGGCGCATTTCGAAGGCGGTGGGCTTTAAGAAAGAATTTCCCTTTATGCCGGTCGAATTCCGGGTATAACAGGAATCGGGGAAGAAGCGATGTCAAACGGCCCAATGAGTCAGTCTACCAGCATTGTCACGCGCCGATACAAACACGGCTCGGTGGTGTATTTCGAAAACGACAAGAGCGAATACATATACGTGCTCAAGGGCGGGCGCGTGCTCCTCACCTCGCGCAAGGTCGACACCGGCGAAGAGGTGAAGGAGGAGATCAAGCCGGGCGAGTTCTTCGGGGTAAAATCCTCGCTGGGCAAATATCCGCGGGAAGAGACCGCACAGACCATCGGCGAGACGGTGCTCTTGGTGCTGCCCCTGGCCGATTTCGAGCGCCTGGTGATCCAGAACGTGAACGTGGTCCGCAAGATGCTCCGCATCTTCTCGAACCAGCTCAGGCGGATCGGCAAGATGCAGCGCGAGGTGCTCGACCAGAAAGACAACGTGAATCCCGCCGAGGAGCTTTTCCGGATCGGCGAATACTATTTCGAGGTGGGGAGGGTCCAGCAGGCGCTCTATGCCTACAAGCGCTACATGGAGTATTATCCGGACGGAAATTATTCCGGAAAAGCAATGGAGCGCATCCGCGCCATCGAGTCGGGAAGTCCCGGCGGTGCGGGGGCGACAAGGGACACGGGGGGGCCGATACCGACGGCTTCGACCCCGGCGCCCTCGCACGATGATTCCATGGACATGACCGATTTCAGCATCGACGACGACAAGCCGGCGTCGCGCGCGGCCGAGCCCCACGGGCCCATGGCCGATATGGACATGGATTCTTCGTCCGGGCTCTCGGGCGAGATCGACGATTTCTTCGGCACCTCGCCGGCGGCCGCCTCCCCGGCGGAGCAACCGAAAAAGGATGTCCCGGAGATGTTCTACGAAGCCATGAGCCTGTTTTCCCAGGAAAGCTATGCGGAATCGCTCAAGCTCTACCAGGAAATTCTCGCGACGAAGAACCTCAAGAACGAGGCCGAGCGCAAGGTTTTTGAAAAGGCTAATTTTGAGATCGGGCGGAGCTACCTGAAGCTTGCCAAGTTCAACGAGGCCCTCGTGGCCTTCTCGGACATGATAAAGAAATTCCCGAATTCGGAGAACGTGAAAAACGCGCTCTTCCATATCGGGCTCACGTACGAGACGATGAAGAAACCGGACAAATCCGTCTCGTACTATACCAAGGTCGTCGCCATGGATCCCAAGGACGGCGTGAACAAGCTCGCCGCCAAGAGGCTCGCCACAATTCAGGCGCAGGGGAAGTAATCAATGTTTCTTGACAGCAAGCTCTTCGAAAAATTCGGAGTGGATTATTCCCCGGGGGAGATCATCTTCTGCGAGTACGAGCCGGGCAACGAGTTTTATTTCATACAGAACGGCAGGGTCAAGATCGTAAAGATAATCAACAACACGGAGAAGACCCTGGACGTGCTCGAGGTGGGCGATGTATTCGGGGAGATGGCCATCCTCGAGGAACAGCCCCGATCGGCCTCGGCGATCGCGATGGATCACGTGAAGCTCCTCAAGTTCCGCCGGGAAAATTTCGACGCGCTCCTCCAGGGGAACCCCCAGCTTGCCTACAAGCTGCTCATCATATTTTCAAAGCGAATCTACGACGCGAAGCGCCGGCTTATGATTCTCCTCCTCGAGGAGCCTCAGCTCAAGGTCATGGACGTCATGTGCATGCTTTCCGAGCAGGACCCGCACCTGGATATCCAGGAGGCGGTTACCCTGAAGGCGAATATGCAGGAAGTCGCGAACTGGGCCGGAATGCAGGTCGTGGATGTGCAAAAAATATTGACACATATGAACCAGCTCGGCAAGATTGAACTCTTCACGGACAAGATCATAGTGAAGAACCTGCGTGACTTCCAGCGGATCGTCAATTCGCGCAGAAAAAACATGATGACGTAATTTCCGCTCCCGTAGCTCAGGCGGATAGAGCAGTAGTTTCCTAAACTATGTGTCAGAGGTTCGAGTCCTCTCGGGAGCGCAGATATTATTTACCGCCCTTGAATTCCCCGTTTTCCCATTTCCCCTGCTGAACCTTGCCGTTGGGATGGCGCATGGAGCCAGCGCCGTGCATTTCGCCGTTTTCCCATGACCCGGTGTAGATGCGCCCGTCCGGGAATTTCATTATCCCGAAACCGTGAAGCTGGTTGTTCCTGAACTCGCCCTCGTACACGCGCTTGTCGGGCCAGGAGATTTTTCCCTTGCCGTTGGGGATTCCTTCCAGGAACTCACCCGTGTAGGTTGTACTGTCGCGGTAGGTGATGGTGCCCTTGCCGTTCAGCTTGTCCTTGTCCCATTTCCCGGTATACTTCGTCCCGTCTTTCCACGACCCCGCGCCTTCGCCCACGCGTTTGTCGTTTTCCCACATGCCCTCATAGCGGTCGCCCTCCGGGCCGGTCAGGATGCCTTTCCCTTCGCGTCGGCTCGCCTTGAAGGCCCCGATGTACTTGGAACCGTTGAGCCAGGCATAGGTGCCCTGTCCGTCCATCTTGCTGTCCAGCCAGTCCCCCTGGTATGTCGATCCGTCCGCGAAGGTGAATTTCCCCTTCCCGTTCATCCGGTTGTCCTTCCACTCGCCCTCATAGTGTTCGCCGTTGGGCCACACCATGGAGCCCCGGCCGTTCATCGCGTCGTTTTTCCATTCGCCCTTGTATTCCCGGCCGTCCGACAGGGTGTAGCTTCCCTCGCCTTCGCGCCTGTCGTTCTTCCACGAGCCCGTGTAGACGCTGCCGTTTTTATACTTGAAGATGCCGTTTCCGAAAATGTGGTTGTTTTTCCAGTCCCCCGTGAAGGTGGAGCCGTCGGGCCATCGCTGGGTTCCCGTTCCGTGACGGGCGCTGTTAAGAAACCCCCCCTCGTAGGAGGTGCCGTCACTCCACGTGAACGTGCCCCTGCCGTTGGTGCAGTCTCCCGCGACGCAATCGGCCTGGAGGGTAGCGTGCGGTGACACGAGCAGATACAGGCATAAGGCAAAGAATGCGACGGGGTAAAAACTCAGGTTGCCGTTCCGGTTGGCCATAATTCTCCTCGGGAAGAGAAAGCGCGCGTGTGCGGAAACGATTATCAGGCCTCATTTTTATTATTACAACAAATATTTTGGCATACCTCGTGAAGACGGGGCGAAACCATGCAGGTCCGCCCCTTGGTGGGCGCAGGATTCCGGGACTTGCATTCGACGGGCGTTTCGAATATAATGAGTATGCCGTTACCACGGATCATGATGAAGAGATATCTTTTACTGCTGCCCGTCCTGATCATTGCCTGCGGCATGCCCGGGCTGGGGCAGGGCTGTTCACAGGGCGGCGGGGTCGCCCAGAAGAGGGTTCCCTGCAGGGCGGACCTGCACGAAACCGCGCTCTTTCTCGCGGGCATGCCCGCGGAATCCGGGGACGAGGCATGGATAAGACTCAGGGAAGACCCCGTATACGCAGGGCATGTCGCCTACATGGACCGGTTCTGGGAAAACGTAACCCGGCTGACCGTCGTCCCCGTGCGGGCATGGCGGCCCGGCAACCTGCCCGCTGCATATGACCGGGAGATGGTGTTCTACCCGCTCAGCGGCGCCGACTTCATAAACATGTACTGCCTGTTCCCGGATGCGCCCTTCTACCTGATGGTGGCGCTCGAGCCCCCCGGCGACGCGCCCGCGCTCGCGGCCATGGGCCGGCAGGGAATCGCGTCCCTGCTGTACTCCATGCAGACCGCGATCCCCGAGTTCGGGATGATGAACTATTTCATGAGCCATATCATGCAGAACGCGATGACCGGGACGCAGCTGGCGGGTGTCGCCCCGGTGATCATGGCATTCATGGCGCGCCTGGGGCTCCGGGTGTGCGGGGTCGAGCGCATAGGCTTCGACGATGAAGGAAGGCCCGTCGCGACGGGGACGGTCGAATCGGCGCCCGCGCAAAAAAATAACGCGCCCGCGGCTTCGGGCGTGCGGATTTCATTCAACGTCCCCGGCGAGACGGAACATCGCACGCTGGTGTACCTGTGTGCGAAGCTGGACGACGGGTTCGCGCGGGGCGGATCCCCGGAGGGCAGGTACGTGGGCTCGTTCAGGTCCTACGTGACGATGCTTAAGTCGGCGATCTTTTTCATGCACTACGACTGGATCGGGGCGGTCCGCGCGATGGTGCTCGACCGCAGCCTCATGATCGTGCAGGACGACTCCGGAATTCCGTACCGCTTCTTCGACAGGACCGTGTGGGATGTGCGCCTGCTCGGGATATACGATCCCTCGTATACCCTCACCAACGCGACGGTGCTGCCACAGCCCGACATGCGCGCCGCCTATCCCCGCGACAACGCGCCCCTTCCGTTTCACTACGGGTACGGTGTCATCATCAATAAATCGAACATGCAGATCGCGGTGAAAAAGAAGACGACGCGCTGATCCGCTCCGGGAATGCCGCATCCGGCAGATTTTTTTATTGCTTTTTCGGGGGCCGATAGCCACATTTTATCAGGTTCGTCCCCTCCATGAGAATAGTAATCACAGGACCCAAGTGCAGCGGCAAGAGCACGATCGGCGCGAAGCTCGCGGAACTGACCGGCCTGCGCTTCGTGGAGACCGATACGCTCCTCGAGGAGATATGCGCGCGTGAGTCCGGCGAGCCCGGCACCTGCCGCGAGATATGCGCGCGGGAAGGGGAGCCCGCGTTTCGCGAATGGGAGCGCAGGACCGTCCGGGAGCTCGCGGGACGGGACTGGTGCGTGATCGCGACCGGGGGCGGCACCATGGCCGACCCCGACTCGAGGAGGCTGCTCCTCGAGGACTCCATCCTGATTCTCCTCAAGGCGCCGATACACCTTCTATGGGAAAGGATGCAGAAGACCGGTCTCCCGCCCTTCCTTTCGTGCGCCGACGGCCTCCAGGAATTCGAGGCGCGCGTTTCGCGGCTCTATGAATCGGTGGAGCACCTTTCTGATATGACCTTTACCGTCACGGCGGAGAACGAACGCGACGCGCACCGCGAGATCGCCGAAATACTCTCCTCCCTCATGAGCGCCCGCATGCATTCGCCCAGCACCTTCGGGGAGATTATCAGAACGACTACCTTCGGGGAGAGCCACGGGCCGGCGGTGGGAGCCGTCATGGACGGCCTGCCACCCGGCATCCCGGTTTCACCGGCCGACATCCAGGCGGAGCTCGATCGCAGGCGCCCGGGACAGAGCGCGGTGACCACGCCCCGCAGCGAGGATGACGCGGTGCACATTCTCTCGGGCGTGTTCGAGGGGAAGACGACCGGCACTCCGCTGTGCCTGGTCGTGTACAACAGGGACCAGGATTCGACCAAGTACGAGGCGCTGCGCGAGGTATTCCGCCCCGGGCACGCCGATTTCACCTTCTGGAAAAAGTACGGCATGCGCGACCATCGCGGCGGCGGACGCTCGTCCGGCCGCGAGACCGCGGGAAGGGTCGCCGCGGGGGCGGTGGCGCTCTCGATCGTAAGGAAGCACGGCATTGCAATTTTCGCCTTCGCCCAGGAGATCGCCGGGATCGAGGGAACGCGTGAAGATCTCTCGTTCATCGAAAAAAACCCCGTGCGCGCGGCCGACCCGGAGAGGGCCGGCGCGATGGAAGAGGCGGTCATGACGGCGCGCCGCGAACACGATTCGGTGGGCGGCATCGTGAAGCTGATCGTGAAAAACGTGCCGGCGGGGCTGGGCGATCCCGTGTTTTTCAAGCTGGACGCGCGGCTGGGGGCGGCTTTTTTTTCCATAGGCGCCGTCAAGGGCGTGGAGTTCGGATCCGGATTCGCGGCGGCGCGACAGCGCGGCAGCGCCAACAACGATCCCATGGACGGTACGGGTTTCCTCTCCAACAACGCGGGCGGGATCCTGGGGGGCATTTCTAGCGGGGCCGATATCACAGCCCGGATCGCAATCAAGCCGACACCGTCGATCGCGCGTCCCCAGTCCACCGTAGACGTGCGGGGTGCGGAGCGCGCGATACTTATCGAGGGGAGACACGACCCCTGTATCGTGCCCAGGGTGATCCCGGTGATCGAATCGATGACCGCCCTCGTGCTCGCCGATGCGCTTGCCATCCAGGAAAAAATCGCGGGGGGACGCCCGTGACCGTCTTGCGCGGCATACCGGAAGAAAAGGGGCTATTTAAAAATCCCGTCGTCACGCTGGGGAGCTTTGACGGCGTGCACCTGGGACACATGCGGATATTTTCCATGGTGCTTAACATCGCGCGCCAGAAGGGCGGGGAGCCCATCGTCATCACCTTCACGGATCATCCCAGGAAAATAATCACGCCCAAAACGCCCCCGCGCATTCTTACGACGGCGGAGGAAAAGGTGCGCGCCATTCAATCCTGCGGCATACCCCACATCATCCTGCTCGACTTCACCGCCGCGATGGCGCAGATGAGCGCAACCGAATTTTTCAACGAGATAGTCCTGAAAAAACTGGGCGTGATCGACATGGTGGTGGGGTATGACCACGCCTTTGGAAGGAACCGCGAGGGGAATATCGATTTCCTGCGCGAGGTTTCCAAGCATCGCGGCTTCGGCGTGACCCGCGTGGAGCCGAAAAGCTTCTATTCGCGGCCGGTCTCTTCCACGTGGATCCGCACGGAGATCGAGGACGGCAACGTGAGACTCGCCTCCTCGCTGCTGGGCCGCTGTTACACGGTTTCGGGCATGGTGGTGAAGGGCGCCGAACGCGGAAGGACCCTGGGATTCCCCACCGCGAACATGCTCCCCGGAGACCCGGACAAGGTAATACCCAAGGATGGGGTCTATGCCGTCAGGGTGCTCGCGGGCGGCACAATGCACGGGGGCATGCTGAATATCGGGACGAACCCGACGTTCGCGGGCTCGGGCCGCACGGTGGAGGCCCACCTGTTCGATTTCTCGGGGGATCTCTACGGGCAGGGAATGGAAATCGAGTTTATCGAGCGGCTCAGGGACGAGAAGCGTTTTCCCTCCGTCCAGGAGCTCGTCGCGCAGCTCGAGCGCGACGCGGCCGCCGCACGGGAAATTCTCCGCGAGGAGGAATGCAATGGCAATCTCAATTAACACCTCCCCGCTCCGGGGGCCGGTATGCTACCATCCATTCAGGCTGCAGCCCGGAATCCTGTACCTGCTCGGCGACGACAGGAGGCTTTTGTGCGCAACGTTCGCCACGGAGCGCGAGGAGAGGGAGATATTGCTGCGCTACAGGGAGCGGGTAAGCGGGGGGATCGCGCCGGCACTGGCCTTCCTTGAATCTTATTTTTCAAAGAAAAGCTCGAAGGCGCCGGAACTCGACCTGTCCGCCTATACGGAGGGGGAGGTCCGGATATACCATGAGCTTCAGAAAGTACCCTTCGGGAGGACCGTCACCTACGGCGGGCTCGCCGAGCGCGCGGGTGTGAAAAACGGCGCCCGGTTCGCGGGCAATACGATGGCGAAAAACAGTTTTCCCATATTCATCCCCTGCCACCGTGTGATCAAATCGGGGGGGATTATCGGCAACTACACGGGGGGCGTCCATATCAAGGAATTCCTCCTGCGGCATGAAGGCGCCCTGAAATAAGCGCACCCCGCGTTCCACACGACCAATCTACGCCGCCCGGCATGCCCCTAATGCAGCCCTGCGGATCAGTAAAACAATCCGGGGTAGAGGAGAACAGAAATGATGTCACGACTGGCTCGATACGTGAACGTGCGCTCGATTAAGGGACGGGTCATTATCGGCGTCCTCGCGATCTTTTTCATAAGCATGACCGTCACGAACATCTGGTGGCGGGGAAGGCTCATCGCCCTGGGCGAAACCGAGATCGTGGACAAGGCGCGCTCGATATGCATCATGGGCGAATCGGTCCGCGAATACCAGGCCGACAACTGGGGGCGCGGCGTGTTCGACCGGGAACGCCTCATGAAGGACGTCAAAGGGAAATTCGTCTACGCGGTGCCCGTCTTCTCCTCGATTATGACCATGAGAAAAAAAGCGGCGGAGCTGGGTTTCATTTTTCGCGTGCCTAAATTCTATCCGCGCAATCCCGAAAACACCCCGACCGCGCAGGAGGCGGACGTGCTGAAGACGATGACCGATGAAAATAAAACGGAACACCTCCAGATAGATTTCTTCGGTGAGAAGACCATAAAATATTACAGGGCCGTCCGCCTCACCAGGGATTGCCTCGTGTGCCACGGCGACCCGAAGACCTCGAAGGAGTTGTGGGGCAGGGACGACGGGAAGGACCCCACCGGGGGGACAATGGAGGGATGGAAGGAGGGCGAGATCCACGGGGCGTTCGAAATAGCGTACTCGGTCGATAAATTTATTTCCGAACAGTTCTTCGCGATAGTGTTGAGTATCATATTGAACATCGTGATCTTCGTGGTTGCCCTGGTTCTTATCAGGTTAATCGTGAAACGATCGCTCTCCCCTCTTGACGGCATGGCTGTCGCGTTTACGGGCATCAATGAGGGCGCGGGTGATCTCACGGTGAAGCTCGATATTCAGCGGGAGGACGAGGTGGGCCGGCTCGCCGGGCTGTTTAACGGCTTTGTCGACAAGCTCAGGGAAATCATTTCATTGGTTCATTCGTCGGCGGACCAGGTGCGTGTCTCGTCGCAGGAAATGACCAGATCGAGCTCCGACCTGGCGCACGTTGCCCAGGACCAGGCGGCGAGCATCGAGGAAACCTCGAGCGCGCTCGAGGAGATAAAGGCGACTATCGATGCCGTATCCGACAACGCGAAACAGCAGGCGAAAAAGGCGGACCTGACCAAGACATCCATGGAGTACCTCGCCGGCGCGATCGTCGAGATCAACAGGAACGCCCAGGACGCGAACCGGATGGCGGACGAGACGCACGGCTACGCGATGGAAGGGGAGAAGATACTGGTAAACACCGTGGACAGCATGAAGGATATCAACGAAAGCTCCCGAAAGATCACGGAGATCGTGACGATCATTTCGGAAATATCCGACAAGATCAACCTGCTTTCGCTCAACGCCTCGATCGAGGCGGCGCGTGCGGGCGAGCACGGGCGCGGGTTCGCGGTCGTCGCCGAGGAGATATCCAAGCTTGCCGACCAGACCGCCGCCAGCTCGAAGGAGATCAACACCCTCATCGCCGAAACGAGCGGGAAGGTGGACGCGGGGTCCTCGCTCGTGGAGCGGACCGCGGCGTCGCTGCGGGAGATTATCGGTAACGTGAAGAAGACCGCGGGACTCATGGAAAGCATCGCGAAATCCTCCGTGGATCTCACCTCGATGAGCGTGGGCGTAAAAGACGACGTGCTGTCGGTGAGCCGCATGTCCGAGGAGATTTCGGTGATGATGGAGGAGCAGAGCCTTTCCAGCAACGAGATCATCAAGGCGATCGACCAGATCAACAGGATTACGCAACACGTCGCGAGCGGATCGGAAGAACTCGCGGCGACCTCCGAGGAGCTGACGTCCCAGTCCGAAATCCTGAACGATATCGTCCGCCAGTTCAAGCTCGAATGACGGAAAGCCGGCCGCTTCGCGGCCGGCCCTGCACCTATTTTTTAAACAGGGACTTGATCTTGGAAAGGACCCCGCCCTTCTTTCCGGCCTTGCCGGAGGAGGGCTCAGCCCCCTTCTTGTAGCTGAAATTGTCACCGTACTTCTGCCGGTAATATTCCAGCCTTTCATCCGCCGAGGTGCTCTTCGCCGGTTTTTCTTCAGTGCGCGGCTTGCGGTCGCGCCTGTCATCTGGCCGCTTTTTCCTGTCATGCCGCTCGGAACGATCGGGCCTTTCCTGCTGCGTTGCCGCGACGGCCTGCTGCCCCTGCGCCCCTTCGCCGCCCTTGCCCCTTTTCTTCCTGCGGCGTTTGCGCTTGGAAGACCTGTCGCCGGATTCGGCGCTCACGGCGACCGGTACGGCCGGCTGTTCGGCGCCCTCGATTTTTTCCCTGTCCCGGTTCTCGAAAGAGACGCGATCCTGGGGCACGTATTCGTGGGACGACCGGCTCTGGGAGGAGCGCCTTTGCGACGGTCGCTCGAGACTGGAGCGGCTTTGTGACGAGCGTCCCTGCGAGGAGCGGCCCTGGCCGGAACGACCCTGTGATGAACGACCGCGGGGACGCTGGTCCGCGGAACGGTGGTCGTGCCGCAATTCGCGGCTGGCGTCTTCGGCCAGGAGGTGGTCGAACTCCCACACGGTGGGTATCTTCGAGCCGATGAAGGTTTCGATCGCCTCGAGGTTGTACACATAACGTTCGCAGGCAAGGGAAACGGCCCTGCCGCTTTTTCCCGCGCGGGCCGTGCGGCCGATGCGGTGCACGTAATTCTGGCAGTCGTCGGGGAGATCGTAGTTGATGACCATGTCGAGCTCCTCGATATGGAGTCCCCTCGCCGCGACGTCGGTGGCGACCAGGAGCTCCTGCTTCCCGGCTTTCATCTCGTCGATGATCTTCAGGCGCTTCTTTTGCGGAAGGTCGCCCGAGATGTAATCGTTCTCGATCCCGTTCGCGGTGAGCCTGCGTGAGATTATCTCCGCCATCTTCTTGGTGTTGGTGAATATGAGCCCGCTCTTGGGGGCCTCCTTCTTTAAGATGCCGAGCAGGAGGCGGAACTTTTCCTCGGTGGATACGTGGTAGAGCTCCTGGGTGATCGTGTCGACCGTGAGCTGTTCCGGACGGATCTCGATCTCGAAGGGATCGTTCATGTATTCCCAGGCGAGCTGCTTCACCCTGGAGGAGAGCGTCGCGCTGTAGAGCATCGTGAGGCGCTCGGTCGGGGGCACCATTTTCTTGATGATGTAGCGGATGTCGGGTATGAAGCCCATGTCGAACATCCGGTCCGCCTCGTCGATCACGAGGATGGAAAACTGCTTAAGGTCCAGCATTCCCGATTTTGTGAAATCGATAAGCCTGCCGGGCGTACCCACGTAGAGGTTCAGGTCGCCCGCGTTGAGGAGCCTTTCCTGTTTATCGTACCCCATGCCGCCGAAAAAGCTGCCGCACTTGAAGCTGGTATGCCTGCCGAGCACCTTCGCCTCTTCCTCGACCTGGATGGCGAGCTCCCGGGTGGGGACCACCACGAGGGCCTTGTTGCGGGGATAACGCCCGGTGAGGAACATCTGGAAGATGGTGATCAGGAACGCGGCGGTTTTGCCCGTACCCGTTTGGGATTGCACATAGACGTCGGTTCCCGGCAAGGTCTTTACGAATGTCATCTCCTGGACGGGGGTGCAGTCGGTAAAGCCAACATCGTCTATGCCTCTCTGGAGGCTCTCGTGCAGATTCAATTCTGTGAATTTCATTGATTTGTGTCTCTATGTCTTTTGATTTTATCTAAACAATTGTTTCTGAAAAAGGTCACGGGTGGGGAATTGTCAATATATTTTTTTCCTTAAAAGGAAGAGTTTAACGGGCCCGGGGCGTCGCACGGGAGCGGATTTTTTGATAGCCAGGAATCGCGAGGCCCGGCTAGACTGAAGCAATTCGGTATGGGGGAACGGGCACGCGCCTTGATAAGCCACGATTCATGCTATTTCTGCGGGAAGGACGGGTATATTTTCGATAATCTCGCGCTCTCCGGCACGGGGGCGTCCGCGCCGGTGATTATCGGGTACCGGCATGAGGGCTGGCCGGGCATTCCCCACGGGGCGGTGGGCATGATAGCGCTCCTGGAACTCGCGGATCACCTGGACGGATGGATGTCACGCTGCCCCTGGAAGGCCGATTTCAGGTTTGGGGGCGATCCTATCGGCATCGGCAGCCGGGTGACCATATCCGCGGAAATCGCCGACGGCGCCTGCCGGGGGAGCGTTCATCCGGATTTCTGCATGCGCGCCTATCTTGAGGGGAAAATTCACCGTTCACCGCCGGGGGAATTCGAAGAGGCGGCGGCGAGAATCGATGCGCTGATGGGCCGGCCGGTGCGGTCGCGGAATTCCTTCAGCATACCCTTTTTTTCCGAGAGGATTATTTTCTGTGAAGGGCACCAGCCGGAGAACTGCACCCGCGTGTTTGAAATCCGCGAGACCGATACCGGCGGCTACCTGACCTCCCTTTTCAGCGCGACCGGGGGGCCCATGCGCTGCGACACGATGAACCGGCACGGAGACGCGGTGCATCCGGGGGTCCTGGCCGCAATGCTCGACGAAACGCTGGGGTGGGCCGGATTCATGCACGTCTGGCAGGGCGGGGTAACGGTGGATTTTTCCGTCATCTTCGCCGGCGAGGTAAGGCCGGATGAGCACATCTATTCGGTGGGGGCATGCACCGGAGTGCGCGGACCCCACAGGAAAAAGCTTGTCGAGTGCGAGGGCGCGATAATCGCCCTCCGCGGGGGCAGGGAGGTTCTCATAGGGTACGCGCGCGGGCGCTGGCTTACCACGGCAGAATTCAAGGAGCGCATGCTTCGTTATATAGACGCGGGCGCGGAGAAATAACCACCCCTCATTCCTGGTGCTTGTCGTAATTCTTCTTGTCTTTCTTCCACTTCGCGCGGTCGGCCTTTGTCCAGCTCTCGACGGTAATCCGGGCGATCCTTTCCTCGGCCTGTGTGCGAGTCAGCTGTTTCTTCGTTTTCGGGGAGAAATGCCTTGTCCTGCCGCCAAGCTCCTGGAGTTCCTTGCGCGTAAGCCCCGCCTCGGCCGCGATGAATTCGGAAAGTTCGGTTTCGCCGACACGCCCGCGCGCGAGAGACTCGCAGAGCGCGGTGATCCGGGACTTGTTGATGATTCCCTCGAAAATTCCTTCCGGTATCCACCCGGTCCCATGTGCGGCCGCGAGGTACGCCGCGGCCAGGGCGGCCAGCGACGCGCACGAGCCGCCCTCCATGACCGCGTGAAGAAGGCCGGTAACGGGGGCGTCCGAAAAAAACCGTGCATAGGCGAGGGCGAAGGGGAGGACGCACAGCGGGTGATTCACCGTGGCGCGGGTTACCGGTGTCTTGAGGATCGTGTTTACGATACGGATTATCGCAGTCTCCGCCGCGGCGATATCGCGCGCGGCGGAAGCAGCGCGAAGCGCCGCCTCGAAGAGGCGGGCCGCGTCCAGGAGCGAATCCGGATTGAATCCGAGCGAGAAAAGCCCGGGAGAATTTTCATCAAGGTCGGCAATAACCATCCCGGTTTCGAGGACCGCCGCCTTGAGCAGTCCGCCCCCCGCTTCCCCGCGGTCCCGGACAGCCCGGCGGAGAATCGACGCGCCTATGATCGCGCCGGATGCGGTGAATCGCTCGCGGGACCAGAGTGCGGCCGCGCGTGCGAGGGTGGGAACGGGTTCGTCCTCCCCGGCAAAGAGACCCAGGGGGACGATCCCCGCAACGGGACGCGCGCAGGGAAGGGAGTCGAGCATGCGGTGCCCCGTATCCGCGGACATGAGGCGTTCGAGCATTCCCCGTTCGGCCGCGCCCGCGTGCCTGAAGGGACCGAACATGCCTCCCTCCACCGCGGGTGCCGCGCGCACGAGTCCGGAAAAAGCGGAAACGGGATCCCTCCTGCGGGCCGTAAGGGCCCCCGCGTACAGGAGCATGAGCTGGGAAATGGAGGAGTAGAGCCCGGGCTTGCGCCAGCGGTCGAGATGTCCCTTCAGGGCCGGTTCCGGGTCGGTGTAACCATCGAGGTCCCTGAATACCGCGTGCAGGTGGGCCTTGCCCAGGCCTTCGAACGGCGTGCCGAGCGCGTCCCCGATAATCGCGGCAAGAAGCGTTCCACGTACAATTTCCGGGTCGTTCAATTGCGTGTTCATATGGGTATGACAACAACATGTGTATCGGCGTCATGCAAGCTATTTTAGGGTGAAATGGCATTTAGAACCCGCCGGGCAGGTGGGCCCGGGGACAATACGCATTGGATGACAGGTTAAAAATTGGAGGGGAGCCGGCTATTAATTTGCATTTTTACCATGGGTCAGTGTACTATTGGTACGTTCAAGAGTGAATGAAAAGGATTCAACTCACCAGGGAAGGGGGAATGTCATGAAAAAGTTACTCGCGGTTGCCATATGCCTGCTGGTCGGCGTCTGGGCAAGTTGCGGCAAGGTCGAAGACGAATATGCGATGATCAGCTTCATGATCGGCGATGTTAAGAAAAACGACAAGCCGGTCGAGATGGGCGAGCTCATCAAGGAGAACGATCGCATCGTAACGGCCGGGCAATCGAGCTGCGACGTGAAGATAGGCAATTCGATCATAAGGGTCAAGGAGAACTCAAACCTCGTTTTTGCGCAGATACTGCGCGAGGGAGAAATGGAAACCACAACCCTGGGGCTGGATGTGGGCAAGATGCTCTGCAAGCCCAAGAAGCTCATGAAGGATGAGAGCTTCATGGTGAAAACCCCCACCGCGGTCGCGGGCGTGCGCGGGACGAAGTTTTCGGTCGAGGCCGACGAAAAGAAGAATTCGCTGTTCAAGGTTTTCGACGGCAAGATCCAGGTGATCAAGCGCGTTCCGCAGCTCGAGTCGCAGACCGCCAAGCTGCTTGAAAGCGCACCCGCCATCGAGGAGAAGGAAAAGGTCGTCGTCACCCAGAAGGAAGTGAATGACGCCGAGAAAAAGGTGGAGCAGATACTCAAGAGGGAAGACGCCAAGAACATCGAGATCGCGGTAGTCAAGATCGCCCAGGAGATGAAGAACGACGTCGTTTTAACGAAAAAGGACGTGACCGTGTTCAAGGCAGAGGACTTCCGCGAGAATGCCGAGGTTGCCGCGATGGCCGTAAAGCCCAAGGAAATCATCAAGCAGATCGCGCAGGTAGTCAAACTCGAGAAGGAAAAACCAAAACCCGACGGTCGGCTGCTCGTGACGAGATACGAGATATACTTCATAAAGAACGGCAAGGTTATATGGGAAGGCAAGGTGGTAAACCAGCCGCTCAAACAGGATAATAAGCTTTACATCGCCTCGGGGGATTACATTTACTGCGCCTCGGTTGAAGGCCCCGTGCTGTGGAGAAAGAATATCGTAAACGATGGCAAGATCGAAATGAAGGACAACAAGGTGCTCGTATATTCGAACGGTGTCCCGAAATCGCTCGATCCGGAGACAGGGCAGGAATAGACTGGTTTAGAAAAGAGTCCGGATTTCAACACAAGCGTCCTGTTGTCAGGACGCTTGTTTGATTAATTCTTCAAAATTTTTAAAAATCGTCGCCGCCTTGGCCAAAACTTACTATACTATCTCTGGAAGTCAGCCGGGGAAGAACGATAATCGGTGATTTCCATCTTGAAAATTGGCGATATGTCGGGCGATTGTCCCCCAATCGATATTTTTTTAGAAAACACTGAGGTTTTGGCACTAAACGTGCTTAATATAAAGTGTGAGCTGGGATCATCCTGGTACACTTTAATTTCCTTCCAAATATTCCGCTAAATTTGCGCGAGGTATTCATCATGAATACCTCTCTTTTTTTATAGGGGCACCCCGTTTTCTTCATCTTGCCATATTCCAATGCCCTGAAAAACAAAATTAGCCGGATCAATTCAGGTATATCGGCGCGGGTTTGATGATTCGTGCGAATCGGCGGATGCCATCGCTTCTTTATGCGCGTCGAATCGTAATTTCTTCCGGAATCTTGTAGGCGGAAAGATTTTCTCTGGCCCATTCGAGCACCGATTCAGCCGTAAGCGCGGAATCCGTTTTTACGAATATCTCGGCCGTCAGACTTTCCGCGAATCGATGATCAGGCAAGTGGGTGATGTGTCCGGAAACCTGGACGTTTTGAATCTCCGGATTGCGGGAAAGGATCCTGGCTACCTCCCGAGGATACACATTGAGCCCCCGACGAATCACCATGTCTTTTTTTCGGCCCGCAATCACGAGATTCGCCTTTGCATCAAAAAAACCAAGGTCCCCGGTATGGAGCCAGCCGTCCGATATCGCTTCCCGAGTGGCCCGTGAATCTTCGAAATATTCCCCTATCACATTGGCGCCCCGCACAAGAATCTCGCCCGGGGTACCTTCGGGGGAGCGCCGATCGGGGGGAAGGATTCGCACCTCGTTATAGGGCATCGCGCGGCCCACCGAACCGGGCGTACTGGGGTTATCGAGATCGTTCCAGGCGACTATGGGAGACGCCTCGGTGAGGCCGTAACCCTGGCGCAGGTCGATGAGATGATGTTCCAGGAGGGAGGCCTGCAGGCCGGATGAGAGAGCCTCCCCGCCGGATATCCAGGCCTTCATTCCCGGGTAGCGCGTGCCGGCCGGCAGCGCCTTCGCCAGGATTTCGTACATCCCGGGAACCCCGCACGCGATGGTAGCCTTCGACAAAAGACCGACGAGGGTGCGCGGAGAAAAACGCTCGATGAGCATAAAAGGAACACCGCTGTACAGCGGAAGTATCAGGGATGAGGTAAGCCCGAAAGAGTGGAAAAAGGGGAGCATGGAGATAAATACGTCGTGTTCATCCACGAGCATCCGGTGAGCCGTTTCGGCGGCGACACGTATTCCTCCATGGGTGAGAAGTGCCCCCTTCGCATTGCCGTCGCTGGCAGAGGTAAAGATGAGCGCCGCGGCCTGTCCCGGCGCGGAACATTCATAATCTTCCAGGGGATGAGTCCCGGCGACTTCTCCGAGAAATCCGCCGGGGGAGGGGCCGTCTATCGTGATGATCGCGCCGGGGGCCATGAAGGGAATCCCGCCCGCCCGGAATTGCCCTTCGAGGGCCCTGGTGGTCACCGCCAGCCTGGGCCGGGCTTTTTCACAATAATATTCGAGCTCGAACCGCCTCGCCGCGGGATTGACGAGCATGGGAATCGCGCCAAGCTGGAGCGCGGCGAAATAAAGGTATACGAATTCAGGCGAGTTTCCGAGCTGCAGGAGGAGACGATCGCCGGCGAGGAGTCCGCGCCCGCGCAGGTTCCCGGCAGTCCGCCTGACGGTTTCCAACGCCTGCCGGTAGCGCACGGGACTTTCCCCGTGGATGAAAAACACGCCATCGGGCCGCTCCTCCCCGTTCCGAATGAGCAGTTCGTATATCGGGGCCGGGCCCCCCTTGCCATTACTTAACGTCGCGCGTTCCTTTTACTTGACTTATGCGGGAGATTAACTATCATTTCCCCGGCTGTCAAGACAATATAGAGCAATAGAAAGTATCGTTCGCCATGATCGTTCTCGTTTTTATTATCATTCTGGAAATTTCTTTCGCCGTACATATCTATTTCCTGAGTTCGTACATATCAAAAAAGGACGAAAAATCGTTCCGCGGTTTCCTATTCACCTCGGTGACCAACATCTTCCTGGGAATATTCCTGTCGGTCTTCATACTCATCAGTCCGCGGGAACTCAAGGAGATCAACCTCGACAGGCTCCTTTTCATAGAATCGGGTCTCATATTTTTCTTCATGCTGTTCGTGAAATACCGCGTCTCGCGGCGCATCTACAGGCGCACGCAGGATCCCGCGCATTTCCATTACTCCTTTTTCGGTAAAAAGGTGATTCACGCGAGCGCCGTCGGGGGCAAAGACGTGATTACCTATTTCATGACCCTGCCGCTCACCCTGATCTGCGGGGCATATTTCGTGGTGAAGCTGGGTTGTAACTAGCCCCGGCGGCCATGTAGTAATATTCCGTCGGGCCAGATAAAAAGGAAGGCGGCGGGCGATACTGGTGATGGAATCGTTGAAGAAGCACGCCCCGGGATTTTCGGACGCCCGCATCAGGAATTTTCACACGTCGCTGGGGACGCGCGAATCGAGAAAAATCATCGGGGCCTATAATCTCACCGAGCACGATATTAAAAACCAGGCCCGTTTCGCGGATTCCATCGCCGTCTGCCCCGAGTTTATCGACGGCTACAACGTGCTGTATATCCCGACGACCGGCAGGTATTTCCAGCTGCCCTACGGCATTATCCTTCCCCAGGGCGTGGACAACCTCCTGGTCGCCGGACGGTGCGTCGCGGGGGACAAGATATCCCATGCCGCGACGCGCCAGATGGTCAGCTGCACGGCTACCGGCCAGGGGGCGGGCGTGGCCGCGGCGCTCGCGGTCAGGGACAGGACGACGCCAAGATATGTGAACATTGCAAAGCTCCAGGCGCAGCTTAAAAAGCAGGGGGTCCGAATCGCGTAGTTCCTAAACCCCGGCAACAAGCGCAAGGGCCAGGCGCCCGGCGCCGACGAGGTCCCGGATCATGATGTACTCGTTCGTGGTGTGCACGTTCATCATGCCCACCGAGAGATTTACCGCCTTTATCCCGGCCTTGTTTATTATGTTGGTGTCGCTCCCGCCGCCGGAGCTCTCGAACGCTGGTTTGCAGCCGATGCTTTTCACCGCTTTTTCCGCCATGCGCACGACGGCGCTGGATTTGTCGAGCGAGAACCCCGAGTATTCCAGACGGCGCTCAAGGCGCGCCTTGGCCCCCGCCGCACGCGCCTTGTCCTTCACCGTCGCGTAAATTTTCGATTCGATCGATGCCAGTTTTTTCCTGTCGATCGATCTTACCTCGATCTTCGCCCAGGCCTCCTGGGCGACGATATTGGTGGCCTTGCCCCCGGATATGAGCCCGATGTTGGCGGTGGTTTGTTTGTCGATGCGCCCGTGGGGGATTGACGAAAGGATGCCTGAAAGCACCCTGATCGCGCTCACGCCTTTTTCGGGTTCCATTCCCGCGTGGGCGGCCTTTCCCTTGATGAAAACTTCGATGGTGGACTGGTATGGCGCCTCGAGGATTATCCGTCCCACGCGGCCGCCGCTGTCCAGCACGAAGGCGAATTTCGAATCGAGATGTGCAAGATTGAAGCCCTTGATCCCGTAGAGCCCGAGCTCCTCGGCGCAGGAAAAGAGGAATTCGACGGGGCCGTGGGGAAGCTTTCGCTCTTGTAGAACGCGCATGGTCTCCAGCAGCGCGGCGACCGCGGCCTTGTCGTCCGATCCCAGGACCGTGCTCCCGTCGGAGGAAATGCGCTGGGGCGTAACCACCGGCTGCACCCTGTCGCAGGGGACGACGGTGTCCATGTGGCACGAGAGCGCGATCCCGCGCGTCCCGGGAACGGTGGCGCCCATGCGCGCGAGCAGGTTGTGCGATTCTCCGCAGGGGAAAAGCTCGTAAGGTATCTCAAGATCGCGAAGAACGCGGGTGATATATTCGATGATCGCGCGCTCCTTCCAGGACGGGGAGGGGATTTTCACGAGGTCCAGGAAAGTGCCGATAAGTCTCTGCCTGTCGATGTCATGCATGGGAGCGTCCTCTGTTACTGGGATTTCGAAAGGTTCGATATGATTCCGGAGTATTCCGTGATGATCTTCTCGCGTTCCTCAAGTGACTCGCCCTCCGCGTAAAGGTGGATGAGGGGATTCGCCGAATCGGGCATGATGAGTATCCATGCCTCTTTGCGCACCACGCGTACCCCGTCCGTGAGCTCCATGCTGGCGCCGGTTCCGTGCGCGGCGGTTGAAAGCGCTTTCATGATCGAGGCCTTCTCCTCCGTGGTGCAGTGCAGGGAAACGGACCGCATGCTTCCCTGGGGAAGGGAGGCCCTGAGCCCTGTAAGGGTGTTCTTCTCGCGCGCGGTGAGTTCGAGAACCAGGAGAAACGCGATCATGGGATCGAATTCGAGCTCGAGGTACGGAAGGCGCTCGTCGCTCGTATTCAGGAAAAGGTCGTCGATACCCTCCGGCTGGCGGAGCTTGGTGCTGGTTCGACGGACGATCCCCCCCTGGGAAGCGCTGATGCGCTCGATGACCGCCGATGCCGTCACCGGGATGCCGATTCCCCGGACCTTCCTGTGCTTGAGGTAGAGAAGACACAGCAGGGCCGCGACGTCGTCGCTCGAAAGGATGGCGCCCGTTTCGTCCACGATGGTGATGTTCTCGCCGTGCGGGCCGAGTATGGCCCCGATCTCGCCGTTTGCGCGCGCCATGCTTACCACGGATTCGATCGCGTTGCGCGCGTCTTTTTTCAGCTCGTCCTCGCTCTGGAATTCCTTGATCTGTCCTCGCAGGGAGGTAAGGGTGCAGCCGAATCGCGCAAGGAGGTCCGGGAGCACGAGCGACGACGCCCCGTTGAAAAAATCCACGATCACGTTGATGCGGCTGTTCCTGAGCGATTCGCGGTCAGCGTAGTTTTCCGCGTTCGCAATATAGGATTCGATATGGTGGATGGGATAGATAAGCCTGCCCACCTCGAACGCGTTCTTGCGCGGATAATCGCCACGGTAGAATATGTTTTCGATCTTTTTCTCGTCCTGGATGGGGATCTGGAATCCGAACTTGTTGAAAAGCTTGATCTGGACGAACTGGAGTCCCGTCATGGGTGCGATATGCACGTATACCCCCATGTCCGCGTTCAGGAATCGGGTCGAGTACCTGTTAATGGGGATCGATTCCACGTCGAGGTCGTACACCTCGACGCCCATGGAGAGGAGCCCCGAAGAGACCGCCCGCTTAATGATGCGCGCGGCCAGCGAGGCGTCCCGGCTTATCACCACGGTCGTAGCCCCGCCCAGGAAGGCCCCAAGGGCGGAACCGAGCTTCGCGCCGAATTCGGGCGTGATCCGGATATTGAAGGAACCGCTTATCCCTTCGCTGCCGAAGAGCGTCTTTTTCTCGGTCTGCCCCCAGATGAGGTCGGCCGTGAGCGTCGCCCCCTGCTCGATTATCTTTTCGGGCCAAACCCTGATCCCGGAGGGAATCTGTACGGCGCTGCCGATCTGGCAGTCGTCGCTCACCACCGCGCCCTCGTAGATGGCGACGCCTTCCCCGAGCACGCAGCGTTTCCCTATGAGCGCGCCGCGCAGGTGGCACTTGGGTCCCACCAGCGTGTTGTGCAGGAGGATGCTCCTTCGTACCGTCGCGTTTTCCTCGATCACGCAGTTGTCGCCCACGACCGAGAATTCCGACACCTCCGCGCCGCGCTTGATGCGCACGAAATTCCCGAGTATGACGGGGCCGCGCAGCACCGCGTTAGGCGCTATTTCGACGTTTCGTCCCACCCAGACGTTGTCCCCGATCTTTTTCCCGGGGAAGTCGATTCCCACGCGGCCCTCGAGAATCGCCTGGTGAACGTCCCTGTACGCTCCCAGGTTTCCCACATCGCACCAGTAGCCTTCCGCGACGTGGCCGTACATGGGAATCCCCAGGCGCTGGAGGATGGGGAAAAGGTCCATGGAGAAATCGAACCTGGTCCCTTCCGGGATATGCTCGTTGATGATTTCGGGCTCTATGATGTACATCCCCGTGTTGACGGTATCGCTGAACACCTCGCTCCAGGCCGGCTTCTCGAGGAATTTATCGATACGGCCGTCCGGGGCGGTGATCACGATGCCGTACTCGGTGGGCTCGGTCACGTGGGTGAGCACGATGGTGAAGGAGGAATTATTCCGTTCGTGAAATTCCCTTACGCGATCGATATCGAAATCCACCACGCCGTCGCCGGAGAGCACGAGCATAGATTCGTGCGCGCGGCCGACGGCCTTCTTCACTCCCCCCGCGGTTCCCATGGGGGATTCCTCCACCGAATAGGAAATGTTCACGTTCCATTCCGAGCCGTCGCCGAAATAGTTCTGGATGTTTTCCGGAAGGTAGAAACAACTGATGACGATGTCGATGATGCCTTTTTTTCGTAAAAGGTTCACGATATGTTCAAGCACCGGTTTGTTGATGACCGGGATCATGGGCTTGGGGCGGTTGCAGGTGAGGGGGCGCAGGCGCGTGCCCTCGCCGCCGGCCATGATGATCGCTTTCACGTGTATGCTCCTGTCGGGATTCCAGGTGAAGGTGATCTTATTTAACGGGCCCGGAAACGGGCTTGTCAACATAAAATCGGGACGATGGGAAAGCACCCGTGCGCATATCCGGTTCGAAACCCGGTACCGACCGGTGAGGCCGCGGTGTGGTTACTGGGACCGCGAGAGCGCGATCGAGAGCGCGGTGGTGAGTTTCAATATATCCCGGTTTCCATTGCGGATGCGGGCGCACAGGATGTTCGCGATGTTGTAGAGTATGACCGATCCGATCAGGGGATGCCTCATTATGAAGCCCTCGAATTCCTTTTTCTCGATTTCGTACAGCACGCAGGGTTCGAATGCCTTCACCGTCGCGGAGCGCGGCTGCTCCTCGAACAGGCTCATTTCCCCCAACATGCCCACCTGCTCGGCCTTGAGACGCACGAGGGATTTTTCCACCTCGCTGTAGCCAAGGCGGTTGCTTGCCTTCATGGTGATCACGTTCGACACGGCCACTTCCCCTTCTATGAAGAAGAACATGCTGTGCCGGTCCTCTTCCTCCTGCATGATGATCTCGCCTTTTTCGAATACGTGGCGAATGCAAATGTCGAGGAGAATCTGCGCCTGGTCGTCCGATATGCCTTTCAGGATGACGATGTTCTTGAATTTATCGAATTCGCTCATGATTTGGACCTCGGTTCGCCTATCATGAGCGCCCGGTCGTTCTCCATGATCACGTAGTCCCAGCCGGGGTTCACCATAACGCCGAGCTGGCCGCCCGTATCGGCGAAAAAATCCTTTTCGGACTCGGCGAACTTCCGCTTGATGAACTCGTCTATGGACGAGGGGTCGCCCGATAGAAAATCGTCAATCGAAAGCTTTTTCGATTCGCTGATAATACCGATCAATATCGCGCCTTCCTTCTCGCGGATGAAGCGGAAGAGATCGTCGAATTTTTTTCCCACCAGGTTCGCGGGTATATCACGGGTGGTGACTTCCTTGCCCATACTGAAATTCATCATTTCCTTGAGCGCCTGCGGCACCCCGGGGTTGAGCGAGGAGTTGATGAGCATAAAGCTGTTGAATTCCCCGGTTACGATGATGCTGTCGACGTTGGTGCGCTTCAGGTACTGCTCGTTCTGCTGGTTCTGGATTTCCACGCTGATGCGCGCGCCGGGATTGAGGGTCGTTATGGTGTAGGCGGCGAGCACCACGCGCTCATCCGCGTTTTTCAGCGTGTTTTCCCCGGACTCGTCGGCGAGTATCACCACCGATTTCGCGCCCTTTATGTTCGCCTTTTCGAGCACCTGTTCGTGGGTGAAATTGCCCCTGATGAATTCAATGCCCAGGAACTTGGTCGCGTAGGTGAATTGTATCTCGTTCATCGCCTCGGTCTCGAGCTCGTTAAGGAGCACCAGGTCGGTCTTTTTCCTGGTCTTCTCGGACTTGATCCGGAACCCGTCCAGCAGCGCGCTGCCGTTCTCGTTCCAGCCGCATATGATTATATGGTCCTTGCTGTTTATTTTTTGCAAACCCCGTCCCTCCTTCAGTTTTCGTTCCACCAGGATTGACGCGATGGTGCCCGAAATGACAATGGTGAGGATCATGCCGGTGAGCATGGTCGTGATCGCGACTATCCTCCCCGCCCAGGTGACCGGATACTTGTCGCCGTATCCCGTGGTGCTGATCGTCACAAATCCCCACCATATGCCATCCCAAATGGAATTGATAAGCGCGTCAGGGCTTGTGCGTTCGAACATGTATATGACCGTGCCGAAAAGGGTCACCACGGCGAAGAGCGAAAGCAGCAGGCGATGCACCCTCTCCTTGCGGAAGGATTCAAGCATTTCGCCCAGGGCGCGGATTTTCTCCTGAAGCCTTTCCATGTTTTTTTCGGTATCCCGCTATCTGTATATCACTCGCCCGATTATCCTGCCCGCTTCCACCGGGCCGAGCGTCCTGCTGTCGAATTCCCGGTCCAGGTTGTCGCAAAGCAGGAACCAGGCCTTCCGGTCGAGCTTCACGGCGGCCATGTTGTCGCGGCCGGAGAAGCTCATCGGGAATACCCTATTATCGGTCGAAAGGGTTTCCCAGGTAAAGGTCATTTTTTCGCCGTTGTTATAGAAGACCTTGTTCCTGACCTCAATTACGGCGCCCTCGCCCGCGATAACCCGCCTGAGGAGCGTTTTGCCGGGCTCCGCGGGGCTTTCAACGAGGACGATATCGCCCTCGCGCGGCGTGACATGCTTGAGCACGTAGACCAGGCGCCCTTGTTCAAGGCCGGGCAGCATGAGGTCATCGCTCACCCGGCAGGGAATGACAAAGGCGCGCGCCACCAGGAAACCCAGGAGGAGCCCCGCTAGAGCGAAGACGGCACGCGCCAGCCTGGGGTATAAAAATATCGGGGAATCCTCTCTGGGGCTCATCGCGTTGCTCCTGTCGCGGGAAATGGAGGCCTCCGGGCGCCGGGCCTCATGATTCAACAATACGGGGAAGTGCGGGTACATCAAGAAGAAAAATGCTTGATTCGCGCCGTCCCGGCCATAAACTTACTTCCTGTGCCGGCGGGGTCCCGGCCTGCTGCAAGCAAGGACGTCTTTTCCGCGTCCCCGCTTAAAAGCGTCGGGCGGCGGCGCGGATACATGTTGATTCGGTATGAGAGGTAAGCGATGACGGTCTCTGCCAGGATAAGGGAATCGATGGAACGGTCCTCCTGGATACGCAGGATGTTCGAGGAGGGCATACGGCTTAAGGCGGAATTCGGGGCGGAGAACGTCTTCGATTTCAGCCTGGGCAACCCCGATCTTCCGCCGCCTGCCGGGTTTGCGGCCGCGGTTAAAGACCTCATCGCCCAGGACACCAGGGGCGCGCACGGCTACATGCCCAACGCGGGTTTTCCCGACGCGCGCGAGGCGATCGCGAAGCGCGTCTCGAAGGACCAGGGGGTGCAGATCGTGGGCTCGCATCTTATCGCGAGCTGCGGTGCCGCGGGGGGCCTTAACGTGGTTCTTAAAACGATCCTCGACCCGGGCGACGAGGTCGTGGTGGTCAAGCCCTACTTCGCGGAATACGGCTTCTATATCGATAATCACGGCGGGAAGATGGTGCTTGCCGCCTCGAACGAAGATTTTTCCCTTAACATGGACGCGATAAAAAAGGCGCTTGGGCCGAAGACGCGCGCCATACTCATCAATTCACCCAACAATCCCACCGGCCGCGTGTACGGTGAGGACGAGATACGGGCGCTTTCCGGGCTGGTGCTCGATCACATGAAGACCGCGGGAAGGGCCGTCTACCTTATAGCCGATGAGCCGTACCGCGAGATCGTGTACGACGGTGTAAAGGTCCCGCCGCTCATGGCGCACTGCAGTCAGGCGATTGTGGTGAGCTCATACTCGAAGACGCTTTCGATCCCCGGCGAGCGTATCGGCTATATCGCCGTGCACCCCGGTATCGCCGACGCGGAATCGCTCCTGAACGGACTCGTGTTCTGCACGCGGATACTCGGGTACGTGAACGCGCCGGCGCTCATGCAGCGCGCGGTCGCGCGGCTCACCGGCGTTTCCGTGGACGTGGAAACCTACAAGAAGCGCCGCGATCTCCTGGTGGGCGGGCTCAAATCGGCCGGGTACGCGTACGCCAGGCCCGACGGCGCGTTCTATATTTTCGCGAAATCGCCCATAGCGGACGACGTGGAGTTCGTGAGGCATTTGCAGAAATCGAACGTGCTGGTGGTGCCGGGGGTGGGATTCGGGGGTCCCGGATATTTCCGTATCGCATACTGTGTCGCGGAGGACGTAATCCGGCGCGCCCTTCCCAAATTCCGGGAGGCGATGGATACCATTAAAAAGTAGCATCGCGCCGGTGGCGCGATTGTTTCGCGCCGCCGGCGCGGGAACACATACAAACATCAAGGAGAGTCAGGATGGCAGAAGAAGCACAAGGCGCCCAGGACGCGAAGGCAAAGAAGTCGAAAAAGGTCAACAGGCTCAGCAAGGATCAGATCGCGAAGAAGATCGACGAGATGGAAAAAGCCAACCAGGTGAAATCCAGGTATTACTTCCACCTCAAGGCGAGACTTAAAGAGATATAGCCCCGTCCCTATTCCTTTACGAGCACCAGGTATTCGTACTTGTAAAGATCCTCGATGAAATGCCTGACGGCCTCGTGCTCGTCCTTCATGGACGCGCGCGAGGTCACGATGAAGCGCACCTCCGGGCTGAACTCGAAATCCAGGAAATCCGCGAAGGGACCGCGGTGCGTCCGGTACCCGTGCGCGCGCGCGATCTGCTCGAGATACGAAAACCGGATCGTGTACTCGTCGTGGCCGCGCAGGCGGATCCGCTCGGGATCGCCGGCCGAGTGCGCGGCGATGAGTCCCGCGAACGATTCGGGGAGCCGGGCCTCGCAACTGTGCTCCGAAAGGTAGACGCAGCGTATCCCCGCGCCGCACAGGCGCTCCACGGCCCGCACCGCCCCCAGGTTGAAGGCGAACTCCCCGGCCGCGGGCCTCTGGAGCCCGTAGCGGGTGAAGTACCCGCGGACCGCCGTGATAATATCGGACCCCGTCCTTTCGCCTTCGAACAGGGCGTGCGTGAGCCCGCAGGCGGTGGGGAAATCCCCCAGGTTTTCATTAAGGATCGCGAGATCGAAGCGGCGCAGGAACGCGCGATCGCAGGCGAAGAAATCCCCCTCGATAAATTCCGCATAACGTCCGAAAAGCGCCTCCCGCTGCCGCGCCAGGAGAAAGGGCGAGATGTCCATCATGCACGCGCGCGCCGCGGGAAGACCGGCGAGAAGGTCGCGCATGAGGCTCCCGTATCCCCCTCCCACCTCGAGCACCGCGCCCACCGCGTCCCACGCGACGAAGCGCGAAAGGAACGCGCGCAGCGCGCCGCCGAACGATGAAGGAACCCGGAGGAATCTCCGGCAGGGGCTGTCTCCCCGGGAGAGCATCTCGCACACCGTGAGCTCCCAGTGAAGCGAGGTGATCTCCTCGCGATGGTACCGCTCGGTGGAGTTCAGGAAATGATCTGTCACCGTTCTCTCCCGTGCGTCGGCATACTTGTGGCGGGATCGCCGGAGAAAAAGCACGGGGGCCGATTCGCACACGTCCGTTTCCCGGCGCCCTCCGCGGCACAACGCGCTTCAAAAAAAATGCATACCGATAGCGATACCACTGGCGTGATCATGGAACCGGTCCGGGCCGTTAAACGATTACGCCTTCGGGCGGGATGCGCCGGGCGTGCAGGATGTAGATGAAATAAAGGATTGCGGCCAGGGCGATGCCCGCCGCGACGCCGATAAGCACGATTCTCCGCTGGCTGGTCGCGGGCAGGAGCGGGAAATTCTGGATCGTGTATTTCAGGCGATAGGTGCGCTGCATGACCGCGTCCTTGAGATCGCGGGCGCGCGTCCGCAATTCCGCGAACGAGAGGTTGTCGAAGAGCCCGGGACGGGCTTCCTTGACATGGGCGATGTCGAACGTGGCGTTCTTGTAGAGCGCGGGATCGTCGGGATTGGCAACGAAGCTCTCCCCGCAGACGCACCGCACGCGAATGGTGCCCTTGTCGATGGGGAAGCGCAAATTTCTCCCGCAGGCGGGACAGCTTTTTATGAGGTTCATGACCCCGGTCCGGGAACCTAGAGCATTTCCCTGGTCTGGTTGACGACCTGGGGGAGGTCCGAATAAAACTGCTCAAGCTCCTTGTTGCTGAGCCCAAGCGCCTTGATCGCGACGTCGGAGAGCTCGTGGTAGAGGCCGTCCGCCCCGATGCCGATGCCGCCCATGAGGCAGATCACGTTGGCAACATGAACGATGGAGACCAGTTCCAGAAATTCCTTGGGCGCCGCGGCGGGATCGTGGTGGAAGCGCACCATCGCCTTGAGCACCTCGGGGAACCTCCACTTGGAAAGAACCTTTTCGCCAATCTCCTGGTGGTCGTAACCCATGATTTCCTTTTCCGCGGAGTCGAAGGTGATTTTTTTCGATTCGGCGGTGGCGAGGATATCCTTGAAGGTGCTCTGCACGAAGAGGGCGAGCACGGTCTTTCCCACATCGTGGATGATGCCGCCGGTAAACGCGACGTCCGCGACCGCTTTCCGGTTTTTCGCGAGGGCGATCCGCTTGGAGAGGATCGCGACCGCAAGCCCGTGCCTCCAGAGCTCGCCGCGCTGGAGGTCGTAACCCTGGATCGCCTTGCTCAGCACCTCGCGCGTCGCGGCGACAATCACGATGTCCTTCACTTCCTTTATTCCCAGCGTCACGATGGCCCTGTCCATCGAGGTGACTTCCTTCCCCTTGCTGAAAAACGCCGAATTACAGAGCTTCAGGATATTGGTGGTTATGGCCTGGTCTTTGGAAATCTCGTCCGCCATGGCCTTGAATGACACGTCCGGATCGTTGACCATGTTGATCACCCGGCTCGCGACGTCCGGGATGGACGGGAGCTGGTCCAGATTGGTTATTATCGCTTCTATGCGTTTCTGTATCTGCTCTTGCATGGGATTTCTCCGGGTTCTATGGTTAAACCTTGTAGTACAGCTTTTCCTCGCCGCCGGCCTTGACCTTGAGCCGGCCGTCCTCGAGGAAAAAGTCGATAACCCTGCCGGAATTCCCTCCGATATCCTCGGCTACCACAGGTATGCCGTGTTTTTCCAGCATCTTCCTGGACTCTTCGACGTTGCGGTCCCCAATCTGGCCGAGCGCGACGTTGCTGTTGAATTTGAACATGGCCGCGCCGCCCGCGAGCTTCGCGGACATGAATTCCTTCTTGCAGCCGTCTTTAAGGAGCCGCTGGACGATGAGCGGGATGGCGGTGTCCGCGTATTTCTCGGGATTGCCGTCGCCGGGGTTGTTGGGGAGAAGGACGTGCGCCAGGCTCCCGACTTTTTTCATCCTGTCGTACACGCAAATGCCCACGCAGCTGCCCAGGATGGTCCTGAGCACCGAGGGATGAACGGCAAATCCAACCTGGGACACGCCCACATTAACCAGTGAATTCATAGGTATACTCTATCGCGAAATATATGATTGACGATCTTTCGGCTGCCTGCCTGCATAGCGGCACTTCGACATTTTGATATACTATATCAAAATGCCAGAACTAAATCAAGGAAGAAAAAGTGCGCTTTGTCAAGGGAATTCGAGAGCGGTCACTTTTTTTATTTGACCGCGGGACAAAATTCGTGCACGCAGGGTAGTATCAGCCATGAAAACTACGCGAATCCTTTCCGCCGTCCTGGCGCTCTGTCTTTGGATTCCCGCGGCCTGCGGCGAAAGCGGGCAAGAGGGGGACGGGGACGCGAAACCGCGCGCCTGCACGCGAATGCCGGAGGGCTTCTCCGATCTCGCCCTGGTTTCCGGCGTGAGAACCGACGTGCGCTACGCGACCGCGAACAATTTCACCGGCGCGGCGATGGACGGCTATCGCGCGGGCTGCGCCTGGCTCGTGACGCCCGCGGCCGAGGCGCTGGGAAGGGTCCGGGAGGAGCTCGCGCACCGCGGCTACGGTCTCCTGGTGCTGGATGCCTACCGGCCCCTCAGGGCGCAGATACACATGATCCGGTGGGCCCGCGCCTCCGGGAAGGCATGGCTGGTGGGAACCTATATATCGGGCATCGCCAACACCGAGGCCGTGTACGGCCATCCCTGCGGGAACACCGTGGACCTCACCCTGACCGACGAACGGGGCCGCGAGCTGGACATGGGAAGCGCCTACGACGAATTCTCCGAGCGCGCCTGGACGAAGAACGCCGACGGTCCCGCCCGTGAGCGCCGCGAGATTTTGAAAAGCGCGATGGAGCGCCAGGGGTTCAAGAATTACCACATGGAATGGTGGCATTATACCTACATGAAGCCCTTCAAGGCGCGCGACGCGGTGATAGAATGAGTTGCATGAATTTGTGTTGATTATCGAGTGGGAGCGTTATAGCATTTGCGGGCCTCGTGGGGTCCAACGGCGCGGGCCGGTGCGTGGGGCGCGATCGAAGGCTTTAAATCGGGGGTCCGATATCGCTTCCGGCCGGCCGGCGAATCGGACCCAAACCACAAAACGTAATTGAATTCGCGCCGCGAAATGAAGTATATTTAATTCGAATCGATTCCAGGCGGGGCTCGGCGGGGAGAGAATGAATCCACTTGATCAGATCCGGGACATGCTCAAGGCGATAGGGCCCGAGGCGCGGAATAAAACCGGAGACGTTTTCATCAACAACATCAAGAACGAGTTCGTGCTCTTCCAGGGCGAATACGAGGTGGGCCATGTCCCGGTGAAGGAGCTCGACTACGCGAGCGCCGTGGGGATCGTGAAGGGCGTCGCGGAATTCGTGCCCGAATATCTGGCCGGCCACGATCTCATGCGCGAGCGCAAGCCCGCCGCCGAACAGCATACGCTGCAATTCGTGAAGAAATTGCCCGGGAAATTTATTGACTTCATCCACATCTACAAGCTGGACATGAAGTACGGCGGCGGTGGGGGACGCGTCCTGGAAAAAGGGACCACGGACCGGTATCCCTCGTTCGTCACCGACCGCGCCTACTTCAAGTCTGAGCTCATACCCGTGGTAAAATCGGACAAGCCGGCGGAGGACTCCTTTCTCCCGGTGCGGGTATTCGACCTGACCTACACGGAATCGGATCAGGCCTTCCACACCTTCGCCATGTTCGAGGACATCAATTACCGGGAGCTCACCAGGGAGCTCCACGTGCGCATGGACCTGGAGGACGTGTTTCCGATCTCGCTCAAGCTGTACCCCTTCATCGTGTACGATTATTTCACCTCCTGCATAAACGTGCTGCGTCCCACGGCGCGCGAACTAGAGCGCGCGTGCGCGGTATTCGAACCCCTCTTCCTTCTCGTTTACAGTAAGTACAAGAGCGCCGAGGAACTCCTTCCCGCCGCGAAGCGCGAGTCCCTGTTTCCGGGTCTCCTGATCCCCCGCGAGGACGAGCTCGCCCCCACCGACGCGTTCACGGCGCAGCTCAGGGAATATTTTGGACGCTTCCGGACCGTGCGCGACGACGAGCTCTCGCTTAAGGGATGGTGGAGGATCGACTGCGATCATGACTGCGATTAGAAGGGGCGTATCCGCGGCGGTGCTGGCCGCGCTTGTAGTGATGCTTGCGTGCGGCGGGGATCGTGGTGTTCCGTCCTTGGGTGAGGGACGGCTGGGATCGCGGCTTGCTACCGGGGGTGACATCGCCGACAGTACCCTCGTCTACACGTTTCGCCCCTACACCCGTGGCGGGACGGTGAAGGATCTCTTCAACTTCTTTTATTTCGAGGGGGATACGGTTTGTTTCAGCTTTCCGCTGACAGGCGGCGCGGCGCACGGCGCGGTGAAGGCGGTGTTCGTGGACAGTGCCCGCGGGATATCGGTTGAGGCGGAGAGGCTGGAGGTCGTAGAGGGGAAGATTTACGGCTTCTCGCTCGTGGGAAGCCTCATGGAAAAATTTTTCCACGCGGAGCTTGCCGCGCCTGCTCCAGGTGACGGATATTCCTGCAAAGACATCCCCTTTGAGGTGCGATGCACGATTGAGCTTCCGGGGGGCGCGCAGGAGCGCAGGCTGAAGGGCGCATTCAGGATCGAGTACCGCGACGCCAAATGAATTTCCGCAATCGCTACATGGTTATGCGACACGGCGAGAGCGAGGCGAACGTCGCGCACATAATCGCAAGCGGGCCCGACCTGGCGAGGGGGTCATACGGGCTGACCGGACAGGGCGCGGAGCAGGTGCGCGGGCGCGTGCGCGAATGCGGGGACCTGGACCGGGTGACGATCGTATGCTCGTCGGATTACCGGCGGGCGATCGAGACGGCGGAGATCGTGCGCGAGATCCTGGGCCTGGGGCAGGTTCGGGTGTCGGCGCTGCTGCGGGAGCGCTTCTTTGGCGAATTCGAGGGCAGGAGCTCGGAGCATTATTACGACGTCTGGGCCGGGGACGCGGGCAACCCGGACAACGGCGCGCACGGCGTAGAGACGCCCCGCGCGGTGCGCGCGAGAATGCTCGCGTTCGTGGAGGAATGCGAAAAAGACCTTGATGGGGAAACGCTGCTCATCGTGTCGCATGGCGATCCCCTGCAGATACTCTGCGCGGCCTTCCGGGGGCTTGCCCCCGACCGGCACAGGGAGATCCCGCCGATGGGGAACGCGGACGTAAGAATGCTGGAGCCCGCGGAGGGATTCGCGCTACGGGCATAGTCAAGATCGGACACCATGGTGGAGAACATGAAAAAGCTTGCAATAATCATCGCCGCGGGACTCGCGTGCGCCGTGCTCCTTGGCGGGGCGTGCTCAAAGAAACCGGGCCCCATCCGGAACGTCATCCTGATCATCGGGGACGGCATGGGTCCCCAGCAGATCGGCCTCGCGCTCACCTACGCGCGCTACGCCCCGCGGTCGGTCGTCCCCGGCCGAAAGCTCGTCATCGAGGAGGCCATGCAGGCGGGCGCGATGGGTCTCGTGCTCATGAGCCCCGAGGGCGCGCTCGTCACCGATTCCGCGGCCTCCGCGACCCAGTACGCGACGGGGCTTCCGGCGCGTCCGGAGACCGTGGGCCTCAACAAGGACGGCAACGCAGCCGAGACCATCCTGGAACTGGCGAGCCGCAAGGGCCGGGCCACCGGGCTCGTGTCCGATACGCGCATCACGCACGCGACCCCCGCGGCCTTCGCCGCGCACCGCGCGGACCGCAACATGGAAAACGAGATCGCCGAGGACGTCATCCGGTCGGGCGCCGACGTGCTCTTCTCCGGGGGGCTCAGGTACTTCCTTCCGCAAGAGGTCGCGAATAAAAATTCGCAGGCGTACAAGGACCTGCGCGAGCTCGTCCCCGCCCACATCGAGCTCGATTCGAAGCGCAAGGACAACCAGAACCTGCTCGACGCGGCGCGGGGCCAGGGATACGACCTCGTATTTGGCAAGTCCGATATGCAGAGCGCGAAGAGCGGGAAGCTGCTGGGACTTTTCACCGCGGGCGAAATGCCCGACGGAATCCAGGTGACGAAGACGCGCAAGAGCAAGGACCGCCAGATCCCCACGCTCCGGGAGATGACGGAGAAAGCGATCGAGATACTTTCGCGCAGCGAGAGCGGTTTTTTCCTCATGGTCGAGGCCGGCCACATCGACTGGGCGGGTCACAACAGCGATGCCGGGCGGCTCATCCACGAAATGCTGGTGCTGGACGAAACCCTGGGGTACGTGTACTCGTGGGCGAAGTCACGCGAGGACACGCTCGTCCTGGTCGCGGCCGACCACGAGACGGGGGGCGTGGGTTTCAGCTATTCGCGCTACAATATACCGGAGCCCCGGGCGCTCATGGGCAAGGCCTTCGGGGGAAAGCCGTATAAGCCCTCGTGGAATTACGTGAATCCCGAGGTCCTGGACCGCATCTACGCGCAGAAAATGAGCTTCAACGGGATACGCGACCAGTTCGAGGCGCTGCCTAAAAAAGACCAGACCGCCGATGCGCTCACGAGAATTTTCAACGCGAACGTCGAATTCAAGATATCGTCGGAGGAGGCGAAGGCTATCCTCGCCGACGAGACGAACGAGTACTATGTGTCGGGACGGGATGCCAGGAAAAGCTTTCCCAAGGTACTGGACTTCAAGGAATTCTACGTCGCGCCGGACGAGGCGCGCAACAACCTCATGGGCCGCGCCATCAGCCGTGAGCAGGGAATCGTATGGGCGAGCGGCACTCATACGTCGACCCCGACGATTCTCATAGCGCTGGGGCCGGAGAACACGATAAACTATTTCCGCGGCCTGCGCCATAGTACCGAGGTGGGCGAGCTCATGCGGCAGGCGCTGGGGTTGTGACATGAAATTCTATGATCGCCAGTTCGCGCTGGACTACGACCGGAGGCTTTCAGCCGAGGGGTACCCGGGCAACCTGCTCGACGAGGTGGCATCGAGAATCAAGGGGGCGGGTCGTATCATTGACGTGGGAGCCGGGACGGGATTCTTTACCGCTCCCCTCGCACGGATAGGACACAGGGTCGAGGCTGTGGAGCCCTCGCAATGGATGGCGGCACTTCTGGAGGAAAAGCTTGAGGGGGAGGCCCGCGGCCGCGTCAGGGTATCCGTGGTTCCCTGGGAGGATTGGAGCGGCGACAGGGCCGATGCGCTTGTCTGCGTTCACGCGATCTACCCGATGAAAGATACGAGGGCGGCGCTGCGCAAGATGAGCGAATACGCGGCGAAGTCCGTGCTCCTCGTCAAGAGCGACGTGGGGACGCTCAGCCTTGCGGAGCTTTTACGCGCGCGTTTCGGCGGCGGGCACGGCGGTTCGGGCGTGTTCCGCACGCAGGTCACCGATGCGCTCGACGTGATCGGTCTCGATTACGAGGTGCACAATGTCGAGCAGATTCGCGTCACCCGGATCGCCGATCTCGACGAGGAATCCGAGTACTTCCGAAGGCACCTGGGGCTCGAAGAGGGGATGGGTCCGGAGGTGCGGCGCGTGCTCGAAGAGGTGTGCGCGCGCGATAAACAGGGCTACTCTTTCCGCGGCGTGTACCACGACGTGGTGATCACGTTTTAGAGATTCACACCCTACCTGCGACCGCCTATCCCGCAGGCGCCGCCTGTTTTTTAGCGACGAAAACATGAGGAAGCTCCCCGCGGGCCACCGCAAGCAGATCGAGAAAGCGTTTTTCATCGATGAGGAAAAGCGCCCCCCCCTGTTCTATAATGATGTGCGGGCCCGACCTGCCGCGCGCCCTGAACGAGAAGGGAAGCGTGATGCCCTCAGACGGACGTGCGTAGTCGGTAAAAAAAATCCCGTCGCGCGTCTCGAAGAGCGCGCCCGAGCCCAGAAGCGTGATATCGACGAGATCGCCCATGGTCGCGAGCTCCTTGACGGCTTTCGTCTCGAAGGCGTACGCCGCGAGGATCCACGCGCCCGCGCTCCCCGCAATGTAGTATAATCGGTCCCGGGTCGATATGAGGCGGGAGGATGAAACCGGTTTGTTTTTAAACAGCATCGTTTCCTTCTCGATCCCCAGGGCGCTCAGGTTGTACTGCCCGCCCATCCCCAGGATGAGGAGCAGCGTCCCGCCCTCCAGGATGAACGACGCCCTGTACCCCGAGTCTCCGTAGGGTGGAGCGAAACTTTCCCGTGGAAGGAAGGGCTTAAACGAACGGGCGCGCGGGGAATAACGAAAGAGCCTTCCGTCGCAGAACACCATGAGATCGTCGCCGGTCCAGGCGAGCGCGCGGGCCGTCCGGGTCTTTTCCTTCGAGGGGGGAAGCGTGTCCGCGGAAATGAATTTGCCCCCCAAATCGAAGAGCGCCAAGTCGTTTCCCTTTACGAGCGCGACCGAGTCCTTGCCGCACGCGATCGCGTCGAATTCCGCGATTCCCTTCAGGGTTACGTCTGCCGGGTGCACGACACGGGTGCCCGAAGCGGTTTTGCGGTAGAGCGTGTCTCCTCCCTCGGGTAGCGGCGCGTCGAACGAGAAGGCCGCCGAACCGCGCACGATGCCTTCCTCCATTGCGCGAAGGCCTTCGTCCTTCTTCCCTTCCTGGTACAGGCCTGCCCCCTTGCGAATGGACGACTCGTAGTCCCGCCCGCAGGCGGCGAATGCGACGAACAGGGAGGCCGCGGCAAGTAGTGCGTATCTGACGGTGCGCGCCGGAAGGTTCACTCGTATCAACCCCTGTCCTTTTTCTGCATTATGCGCTCGATAAGCCTTGTCAGCGTACTCGTATCCACAAGGTCGATGAGCATGGTCGTGGCGTTGTTCTTCGCCTTGATGCTGAAGCGGCTCGTGGTTATGTAGATACCGCTCCTGCATTTCTCCTCGTCCATGCGCTTGTGGAATTCCTCGAGCTGGGCCTCGGTGATCTCGCGCGTAGTTCTATTGAAGTTGATGAGCAGGGGCGGATCGTTCATCCGCTTCACGTTGAAGGCGCGAAACTGGTACTCGTGCTGACCCACCGGCTTTTTCGAGAGCACGTTGTAATTGAGCCGTGCGATAATCTCGGTGATGAGCGGTTGCAGCTCCTCGAGCGACGAGGTGAAGAGGGCGCGCTGGCGTTCGTCCTCGAGGATTCCCCGGTAGTCGTCCAGCTTGCCCTTGATGCCGCGGTAGCCCGGGTTCTGCTCGTTGATCTGCTCCCAGTGGTAGAGCGCCTCCGCGATCTTGTTGCCGTGCTCGTAACACTCGGCGAGGAGGTAGCGGTACTCGAGCGCCTCGTCGGTCTTGGGCTGGAGTGACGAAAGCCCCGGCTCGAGCCTGCGGATGGCCTCGTCGTACTCGTCCCTCTCGAAATATATCTCGCCGACCTGGTACAAGGATTTTATATAGAAGCGCCGGTCGACCTGGGTGTTCGAGAACATGCGCAGCGCGGTATCGTAGTCCTTGCGGGACTTGTAGATGATTCCCAGCATATACTGGGCCTCGATGGTGTCCGTGCCGGTTTCCAGGGATCGCAGCAGGTGCTGTTCCGCGGAGGAATAGTCGCCCAGATTGAAATAGCTCGCCCCCAGCGGAAACAGCGCGTCGACGAGGCTCGCGTCCTGACTGTACGCGCGCAGCAGGTGATCGCGCGCCGACTGGAAATTCTTCTGCTTGAAAAGCACGTGCCCGATGCGGTGATTGGCCCTGATGTCGTTCGGGTTGAAGGTGAGGATGACCTTGTACTCGTCGACCTCCCGCGGGAACTGCTTGGTTTCCTTGTAGAGCATGGCGAGGTGGTAGTGGATTTCCACCTCGTTCACGTACTGGCGCATATCGGACAACCCCAGGATGCCGGTGAGCTCGGAGATGGCCATCACGTACTGCCTCTGCAGAATGAGCATGCGGGCGCGAAGGTAGCGCGCGGGGACGAAATCGGGTTTCTTGTCAAGGACCTTCTTGACGATCTCCCCTGCCTTGCGCGTGTCGCCCTGCGCGAAAAATTCCTCGGCCTTGCGGATGCGCGCGGGGTGCTGCATCATCCTGGCGACGAGGACCACGCCGCCCATGACGACGAGCGCGATAAAAAACGCGATAAACCTGAGAAAATCCATGCAGCTTCCGCCTGGCGCCGGGGTTTAGCGACACTATTCCGTTAATCATAAGGGAAGACGGACCGCGGCGGGAAGTCAAGTATATTTGGGCCGATGCGTGCACGGTAAAATTGTTTACATTTTGGGTGAGGGGACGCTAGGCTGTCCCCGTCCCCCGGAAACAAGGCTTGTTCCGCACCACACGAGGAGCGTACGTACTATGCCGGACGTTGCTATCATACTCGGGAGCGATTCGGACCTCCCCCGCATCAGGGAATGCTTTTCCACGCTCGAGGATTTCGGCGTGCCCTTCGAGGTGCGCGTCTCTTCCGCCCACAGGACGCCCGACGAGACGAAGGAATGGGCGAAGGGACTGCGGGCGCGCGGCGTGAAGGTCGTCATTGCTGCGGCCGGCGGTGCGGCGCACCTGCCCGGGGTGCTCGCGGCCTACACGACGCTTCCCGTGATAGGTATCCCCATCGAGACTGCGCTCGCGGGCGGGATCGATTCGATCCTCTCGATCCTCCAGATGCCCTCCGGCATACCGGTGGGAACCATGCCGGCCGGCAGGGCCGGCGGGACAAACGCCGCGCTCTACGCGGTCGCGATGCTCGCGATTGGCGACGCGGCCCTCGCTTCGAAGCTCGATGAGTATCGAAAAACGCTCGCGCGCGGCGTGATGGAGAAAAATGAAAAGCTGCAGGCCGCGGGGTATAAGGAATATATCCGTCTGATGGAGTCGAAGAAATGATCGAACACATTCCGGGGAGCGTCCCCGCCGAAAAGGTGATCGTGCTGGATTTCGGTTCGCAGTACACCCAGCTCATCGCCCGCCGCATCCGCGAGCTGCACGTTTACGCCGAGATCGTGCCCTTTTTCCATCCGATCGAGGACATAAAAAGGGAAAAGCCGGGCGCGATCGTGCTCTCCGGGGGACCATCGTCCCTCTACGAGGAGAACGCCCCGCGCATAGGGAACGATATATTCGAGCTCGGCGTGCCGGTGCTGGGCATCTGTTACGGACTGTACGTGACGGTCGAGGCGTTCGGCGGAAAGACGGGGAGCTCGTCGCGCAAGGAGTACGGGCGCGCGACGATCAGCGTGAAGGCGGATTCGCCGCTTTTCAAAGGCCTCGCGCGCGAGGAGACAGTATGGATGAGCCACGGCGACAAGGTGGAAGCGCCCCCGCCCGGCTTCACGGTGATCGCGAGCACGGATAACGCCGAGACCGCGGCCATCGAGCACCGCGAGAAGAGGATATACGGGGTCCAGTTCCACCCCGAGGTCTACCACACCGTCCACGGGACCGAGATACTTTCGAACTTCCTGTTCGGGGTATGCCGCATAACGCCCACCTGGAACATGAAGTCCTTCGTGAACTCGAGCATAGAGGCCATCCGCGCCGAGGTGAAGGACGGCACCGTGCTCCTGGGACTCTCCGGGGGCGTGGACTCCTCGGTCGTCGCGGTGCTTTTACAGAAGGCCATAGGCGAGCGGCTGTACTGCGTGTTCGTGAACAACGGGGTGCTCCGCAAGAACGAGGCCGAGAAGGTGATCGAGCGCTTCACGCACCACATGAAGCTGAACCTCATCTACGTGGACGCCTACGACCGGTTCCTGGGGAAGCTCGCGGGCGTGGACGAGCCGGAAGAGAAGAGGAAAATCATAGGACGGGAATTCATCGCGGTGTTCATGGAGGAGGCGAAGAAGATCGGGCGCTTCGATTTCCTCGCGCAGGGGACGCTCTATCCCGACGTGATCGAATCGGTGTCCACGAAGGGTCCGTCCGATACCATCAAGAGCCACCACAACCGCGTCCCCGAGGTGCTTGAGCTCATTAAGTCCGGCAAGGTGATCGAGCCCCTGAAGGAGCTCTTCAAGGACGAGGTCCGCGAGCTCGGGCAGGAGCTCGGGATGCCCGACGAGCTCATCTACCGGCACCCCTTCCCCGGCCCGGGCCTCGCGATCCGCATCATAGGCGAGATCACCGAGGAGCGCCTCAGGGTGCTGCGCGAGGCGGACGAGATCCTGGTCGACGAGATAAAGGCCGCCGGGCTCTACCGGAAGCTCTGGCAGGCGTTCTGCGTGTTCCTGCCGGTGAAGTCGGTGGGCGTGATGGGCGACAAGCGCACCTACGAGAACGTGATCGCGATCCGCGCCGTCACCTCGGTGGACGCGATGACCGCCGACTGGGCGGAGCTCCCCTACGCGGTGCTCCAGACGATCTCGAACCGCATCATCAACGAGGTGCGCGGCGTGAATCGCGTGGTCTACGACATTTCGTCAAAGCCGCCGTCCACGATCGAGTGGGAGTAGGCGAAGCGGTAACGCTCAGAGGGGGAATCCTGCATGCAGAAGATCATGAACGTACTTGCCGCGGCGGTGCTCATGCTGGGGATTTGGCATCCGGCTTCGTCGGGCCTCAAGGCTGCGAACGACGCGGCGGTCAAGGCCCCCGCGAAGGCCGATTTATCGACGCCCGAAAAATACTTCAAGGCACTCACCGCCATCCCCGCGTTGCTCACCGACGCGGAGGTCGTCACCCTCTACTATGCCGCCGAATCGGCGAAGGCACTTGTCGAGTTCGACAGCATGGGTAACGCCGGGATGAAGCAGTTCGCGCTTTTCAAAGAGGCCTTCCGGAAACGGTTCCCCGAGCGCATCCTCGAGGAGGACGAGAACCGGCTCAAGGTAAGCATGAAGTGGCCTGCGAAGAAATTCGAGACGATGAGCGCGGCATGGTCGCTTACCGCCTCGCTCATCGCCCCGCAGTTGCGCGCGCTCAAGCCGGCCGACATCGTCCTGGTAAGCGCGAGGGAGGAGGGCGGCGTCGTCAAGACGGAGGTCATGGTGTCCGGAAAGAAAAAGCCCATGGACCTGGTGCGCGAGGGCGCCGACCTCAAGCTCTTTATCGAGCCGGCGGAGCTCGCGAAGATAAAAAAGATGAGCGCGATGCTCAACCGCTGTGCCGCGCTCCTGGGGCATTTCCGCCTGGAGCTCGACAAGGGAATCGTCACCGACAAGAACTACGAGGGCACGATCGCCCAGTGGGAGAAGGAGTACATGGCGGTGATCGACGCGTACCAATAGCGCACAACGTCCCCGGTTTCCCGAAAAAATTACTCAACGGATTTCATCAATGCGATACGAAGGAAACATCTTCCGCCCGTTCAGCGAGGCCAATAGTTACCTGTTACAGTGCACCGTGGGATGCTCGCATAACGCGTGCACCTTCTGCGGGATGTACAAGGACAAGAAATACCGCGTGCGCGGCATCGACGAGATAAGGGCCGATATACGCATGGCGGGCGAACATTACGGGGACGTCGAGAAGGTGTTCCTGTGCGACGGCGACGCGATCGCGATCGACACGCCCGTCCTCCTGGAGATATTATCGGACCTCAAAAAAACATTCCGCTCGCTGCGGCATGTGGGCAGCTACGTGGGCCCGCAAAGCACCCTCGCGAAGAGCGCCGATGAGCTGAAGGAGCTGCGCGCGGCCGGGCTCACCAAGGCATACCTGGGCGTCGAGACGGGCGACGACGCGCTCCTGAAGCACATCCGCAAGGGCGTGACCGCGGGGGAGATGCTTGCGGCGGGGCGTGCGCTCATTGACGCCGGGATGAATCTTTCGTCCATGGTGCTCCTGGGGCTCGCGGGCCGCGGTGCGCGCGCACGGGAACACGCAATCGCGACCGCGCGCATCACCAACGAAATGAAGCCGCACTACCTGGCGGCGCTCACCGTGACGCCGGTGCCCGGCACGGTCCTCCACCAGCAGATGCAGCGCGGCGAATACGAGCTTCCCGACGCGCTCGAGACGCTCGAAGAGATGAAGGTGCTTTTCGAAAACCTGACGGTGGACAACATGCGCTTCGTGGGAATCCACGCCTCGAACTACCTGCCCGTCAACGGCACCCTCCAGAAAGATAAGGCACACATGCTCGCCGCGATCGACGCGGTGCTTTCGGGCCGCGACATGTCGGGACTCCGGTCCGAGCGGGCGCGGGGGTTGTAGGGCTCGCTCGATTTAAGCAACTGCATGCTGTTGTAAATTAGAATTGACAATAATGAAAATCATTGCATATTACTCTTGTTTAATGGACTGGAGAATAAATGGTAAGTAATCCTAATTCCCGTACTAAAATATTAATTGTCCCAATAATATTATTTTTTATTCAATCTGCATTTGTACTATTGCCACCGGATTTAAAGACTCCTGCTGATTTAATTACTCTTCTGGGAAATTTGAACTACCAGGTCAAAATATTCCTTTTTGTGACTCTAATAGGTTTATATGTTCTTTATCAAAAATGGGCATTACAAGGTGAAGTGAGACTATTCAGCAAGTTTATTGCAACGCGTCCGCAAATAATTGAAAGCCGTATTAGAGATTTGGCGCAAGTTTATTCAAAACACAGCATTGACCTTAGAGTTAATGTGATGATAGCAAAGAGAAGAATTCTCATTTGGAAGCGACTATGCAATTGGCACCGGCCATTTATAATGACAACACAATTCGATACGGTTTTCCATTACAATATGAATCGAGATATGGATAAAAATTTGCAATTAACGATTAATCAGGGAGTGGCGGGCTTGGCTTATCGGGAAGGGCAAATTGTGGTTGACTTGGAAAAAGTAGATAGGAATGAGTTTAGTTTAACTAAAGAGCAATTAAAAGCAACAGAAGATATAAAGTTTATAATGAGCACCCCGATTTTTGAAATTGATCTTCATACGATGAGGTTAACAAATAAAATAATAGGTGTGGTTAATATCGATAGTAAAAACAATACATTCGACGAACTAGAAAAGAGAAAATTGCTCGAGAAGCTTTTTGAAAATAGCAACAATATTTCTGAATTTGTTGCTCTGCTGCATTAAAGGAAAGGTTGATTGTTTGTTGTACTGGGAGTATATTTATAGAGAGGTTCATTATGGGAAACAAGAAAAATATCAGCGGATTCAAATTAGTCCCCATAAAGCCTGGTATATACAAAGCTAATCTTGTACCTACTTCGACAGGAACTGTTTCGTATTCTGAAATCGCTGAGAAAATTTCAAAGCCTGATATTACCTTTAAAAAGGAATCATCTTCATCGGGTGGGAATAATGGCGCTCGTACTACCCAGAAAAAGATGTCTCGTGCGCCCCTAAAATCAAAAAAATCATCCTAGATAGGATTTAATTTTTATTGCGTGTTACTCGCACTTTAAGAGAGACACCCGGCGCGCAGGGCAGCACAAACCTCACGCACGCATCCCCGGTCCGCTCGAAGGAAATCTCCCTCCCGTCCGCAACAATCGACATCGCCGGCGCTGCGCACAGCGGATCCTCCACCGTGAATGTGAGCGTTCCCGACTGCGCGGCGGATGGCGCCCGGTAGAGGAAAGAAAGTGAGCCCTCGCGTTTTTCAATTTCAAGGAGGGCACATTTCAGGGACCACTCCGGGTCGGGAAGCCGTGGCGTTATGCGAAATCCAAATGCGTCCGGCTCCACGCCGCAGGTCCTGAGCGCGGCGAGGATGGGGGAGGCGTGCACGTTCGCGTTCATGACGGGGAAGTCGGCCATGGGCGTGATGTGGTAGAAGGTCTCCCCGGCGTTTTCCGCATAACGGGCGTTGTAGCTGTCCGGCCCGCTCCACGTGCCAAACCAGATGTCCGGGTAAGCCTCCGCGTGGGCGCAGAGCGTGTTTTTAAAGAGGCTCGCGCGCGCGTACGCGGGGCGGCGCGCGCCGTATCCCCAGGTGAGGATCGCATTCGCCGCCGGCCAGACGCCGCCGTTGGTGTCCCATCCGGAGGGGAGGAAATCGAACCGCAGCCGCGCGGGGGGAGCGAGGATGTGCGCCCCGCAGGGAGACGGCGCGTCGAGCGTTTCACGGATCGCGTCGGCTATGGTGTCGGCCATGGCGCCGGGGAGCGCCCCCGAGGCAAGGGCCCAGGCGTGGTGCTCCATGAAGAGCGCATCGCCGCCGATCGCGTTTCCCCTGCCATCCCAGCTTCGAATGAGCTGCCGCCCGTTCCACTGCCGGAGAAGCGCCGCCCTGAGCCGTTCGGTGAATCGGTACAGTTTCCCTGCAAGTGCATCGTCCCATGACGCGGCGAGTGCGGCGGTGTGCGGGAGCACGTAGAGCGCCATCGCGGTGGTGTACGTCGATTCACCGTCCCGGATGTAGGCGCGGCGGCGCTTCGCGTGAAACTGGATGAAATCGTTCCAGTCGCCGGTGCCGGAGCGCAGGAGTCCGTGGGCGCCGGTGCCCGTGCGCTCCATGACATAACGGCAGTACTGCGCAACGGCGCTCTTCACCGTGCGCGGGGACACCGTGCCGGCGGGATGATACGGATGGATCTCGTCCAGGAAGGCGAAGTCGCGCGTCGCGAAGACATACTCGGTGAGCGCCCACAGGAAGAAGAGATGCAGGTCGCCCGAGACCCCGTGAAGCCCGAATCCCGAGGACATGCCGTATCCGTAGAGGGCGTAGGGCAGGGTGCCGTCCGCGTGCGTGGCGCGCAGCATGGTCACGAGGATTTCACGCGCGAGCGGCGGATCGATATACGACAGCGCCGCCGCGAACAGGGCGTGGTCCCGCGGCGCGCCGTCCACGCCCTGGACGAAATAGTACGCCCCGCCCTGGCGCACGGTATGGCTGTCGTGACAGCGGTCGTACATCGCGGCGTCGCGAAGCTGTCCCGCATGCCAGGTCCATTCGCGTTCCACCCACGGAATCCCCGGCACGCTGAAAAAAAACGCGTCCTTACGGCGCGCGGCCATGTGGTTTTCCATGGATGCATGGTACAGCGCCCGCGCGGCCGTCTCCACCTCGGCCCTGTCCGCATAGCCCCAGACGACGCGGAAATCCTGGGTATTTCGGGGCGCGAGCGCGAACGAATGTGCCAGGTTCACGGGGTTCCGATATTCCTTCGTGCCTGAGAATCCGTTCCCCCGCGCGAGCGCGCCCAGTACCTCCCGGGCCGACGAAAACGGCACCGCCCGGACCGCGCATGTTTGTTCACCCCGGCCCGCATCGCCGCTAAAGAAGGTCTGAGGAAATTCCTGGCGGGGCGATAACGCCCGGGGGTCAAAGCGCTTCCCCGCGCGCCGCTCCGGAAAGACATGAATCTCCCCCGCGGTCGCCGATTCGACCCTGTAAGTGAAAGAGCGGGCGAAACGCATTCTCCTCCAGTTCGTGTTGAGGCGCAGCGGGTAGAGCAGGTAGCGCGAGACAAGCGAAAGAAGCCTTAGTACCGGCGCGCGGCCGAAGCGCTCCCTCCTCCATCCGGAACAAACGGGGTCGAAGTCGATGAACCACGCGGCGACGCCGTGCGCGAGCATAAGCCGCTCCGGCGCCTGGGGACCGGGCGTTATGCGCATGTCGGTGACCACGGCCGGGGAATTATCGTCGGGAAGCCAGTGGGTGATCCCCACGCGCGTACCGCGCACCTCGTATGCGAAACGCGCGTATCCCATCCCGAAGCGGACCTCCATGGCGCTTTCCGGGGGCAGAAGTCCCCTGAGGAGCGGTACGGGTTCCGTACCCGGGAAACAGAGCATCGCGAGCGCCCCGCCCACCGTGCCCAGGCGCGGTTCGAAGGGCGTTATGCGGAACAATCCGCGGTCGGACGCGTAGAGCTCGGTACTGCCGTCGGCGTGAAGCGCGGCGGTCAGGCGGCGGTTCCCGGCCTGGTGCCAGGGGGCGCGGAAGACGCCGTCCTCGGTGACCTGGGGCGCGCGGGGAGCGCTTTCGGGCGGAGCGTAATCATAGCAGGGAAGGCCGTACTCGTCCGTCGCCCACCGCCCGAAAGAGCCGTCGCCGGACCAGGAAGCGAAATCCGCAGGCGTGCTTATATCGGACCCCCGTTAATAAAAAATGGCGTCATGCGATGTCCGGCGTCTTGAATAACGCTACCGCATCCCGTGCGTCCAGGCAAGCACTTAACGGCATGCCGGATTTCACGGAACGCACGCTTGTCGGGGGGATGAAATTCCCGTCGCCGGCTGTCCGGGAGTTTTCGTGGGTGAGATAAATACGGAAACAACCCCCTCCCGGGGGCTGGTGAGCGTATGGCATCTGGTTGGTCGGACGGGAAAACGCGCTAGTTCATCGCTTCGAAAAGGTCGAACTCGACATCCCCGCTCTTCGACGCATGTCCAATCCCGATGGGCGCGGTCTTATGGGTGTCGAACTCTATGTGGATCAAGATGGGATAACGGTCGCCGGCCTCTGCGATTTCACCCCTGGAAAAATGCACCTCCACCGGGGAGAGCATCCTCTTGCCGCCCAGGATGAAACGCACCTCCCTGGTGCGCACGAAGGGGTCTTCCTTGGTCCAATCGTTCTTGATGATGCTTTTCGCCTTGCTGCGTACGGTCGATTCGATGTCCTTTTTCGAAATGGTAAGCGACTGGTAGCTCCTTCGCTCGGACAAGATGGTTTTAAATTGCATAGTTCGCCTCGTGGTAATGATCAGTTTAGCATGTTATGTTGAAATTACCAGCAATTAATCTCATAAGTGGATATTAATCGGATAAATTTGAAGCGGTGCGGCGACCCGGCGCAACCCCGTCCCGGGCGCTCAGCCGCTCACCACACAGTTCTTCCCATTCGACTTCGCCGTGTAGAGCAGGCCGTCCACGCGGATGAACAGGCTTTCCGCGGTATCCTCCGGGAGGTATTCCGTGATCCCGAAGCTGCAGGTAACCCGTCCTATCCTGGGAAATTGATGCTTTTCGATCACCGCGCGGATACGGTCGGCCAGAACGGCGGCCTGCACGCGCCCCGTCTGGGGCAGGAGCAGGGCGAACTCCTCGCCCCCCCAGCGCGCGAACAGGTCGATTTCGCGTATCTGCGTCGAGACGAGCATTGCTATGCCGGTGAGGACGGCGTCGCCGGCGCGGTGGCCGTGGGTGTCGTTTATCTTCTTGAAATTGTCGATGTCGATGAGCACGAGGCTGAAAGGGCCGTGGTACCGGTACGCGATCATGATCCATCGCGAGAGCTCGTCGTCGAATTTTTTTCTGTTGAACACCCCCGTGAGCGCATCGGTGACGGTCATTCTTTCCAGGTCCCTGGTCGTGAGGTATTGCAGCCGCTTCGAATACTCTCCGCGCAGCATCGAAAACGCGCCCAGGACGAGGGCCAGCACGAGGTACGTGATTATCGCGGCGATTTCAAAGCCGGTCAGGCGTCCCGGCGAAGTAACGAGCAGCGCCGTATACGAGATTATGACGGCGACGGCTATGGTCACCGATAATACCCAGCGGTTGGGGACGAGAAAGATTCCCAGGATGACCATGATCACGCTGAATCCCTGGATGTAGGGGTTGCCTTTTTCATAAAGTGTCAGCACCGCGATGAAATTGAGGCAATTGAGCGCCAGGTATCCCGTTATCCACCGGTGCATGACGGGAAGGTTCGCCGGCTTTTTTAGCGCAAGGAGCGTGACGAGCGAAACGAAAACAAAAAGCGCGCGGAGGGCGAAAAGGAAAAGAAAGCGCGGTTCCGCGCCAAAGACCAGGTAGTCCGGTACCAGGAACATGAAGTACAGGAGCGCGCCGGCGGAGAGGAAAAACCGGAGATACCTTCCCAGGCGTCCGTATTCGTGTACGAAGTAGTCCCGTTCGAGGGCTTTATCGCCGAACGTCGCGGTATACCCGTTAACCCTTCTGGGCGGATTTTTATGTTCGGAATTCATGTCCGGCATTGTGGGTGCCTCCGGAAAAGTAATATCGGCGCCCCTGGGGCGCCCCGGCCTGAATCGCACCGCGGCAGGCGCGCGAAGATGACGAAAAAACGCATAATGCGTGGCGTACGTCCTACCGGCTAACGGTGCTTCTTGATCTCCCGCTGCAGCTCCCGGTTCGCTTCCCGCGTCTTGATCGTCGAGCGCTTGTCATACTGGGCCTTGCCCTTCGCCAGGCCCAGGAGCACCTTGACCTTCCCGTTCTTGAAGTAGAGCTTGAGGGGGACCATCGTGTAGCCGCGCTCCTGGAGTTTGCCGGTAAGGCGCCTGATCTCGCGGGTATGCAGGAGGAGCTTGCGGTCCCTGACGGGCTCGTGGTTGAACCGGTTGCCCATCTCGTAGGCGGAGATGTTCATGCCGGTGAGGTAGGCCTCGCCCTTCCATATGCGCGCGTAGGCTTCGTTGATGCTCACCTTTTTCTGGCGGACGGATTTCACCTCCGTGCCCACGAGCACGATCCCCGCCTCGAAGGTCTCGAGTATCTCGTATTCGAAGCGCGCCTTCTTGTTCTGAACTATGTCGTGTATGGTATCGCTCATCCTGGTTACCGGCCCGGCAGCGGGAAAGCCTCGCACACGGGGAGTATCCGTCAAATCATTTTCGCTGTCAAATTCTATTGACTTTCGACGTCCCGTGACGTATTCTCAGAGTGCAAATCTCAGGTGCCTGTTAAATACTGAAAATGCCCGGAGCGAGAATCCTAATAGTAGAGGACGAAAATCTGGCCGCGGGGGAGTACGCGCGCATACTGCGGGATCTGGATTACACGATCGCGGGGAACGCGCTCTCCGGCGAGGAGGCGCTGCGCGTGCTTATGGAGGCGCGCCCCGACCTGGTCATCATGGATATCGAGCTGCAGGGGGCGATCGACGGCATAGAGACCGCGGAGCAGATGCGCGAACAGACGGACGTGCCCGTCGTGTTCCTGAGTACGCACAGCGACCTTCCCAGCATACGCCGCGCGATCCACAGCCAGGCGTACGGGTACGTGATCAAGCCGGTGAGCAGGGAACACCTCTATACCGCCATCGAGACGGCGCTCCAGCGCCACCGGCTGGAGAAACGCCTCGCGCAGAGCGAGGCCAGGTACCGCGCCATCGTAGAGGATCAAACCGAGCTCATATGCCGCTGCCTGCCCGACGGCACCCTCACCTTCGTAAACGGAGCCTTCTGCCGCTTTTTCAACCGTACGCTCGATGCGCTCATAGGCCAAAGCTTCACATCGGCCGTTCCGCGGGAGGACCGGGTCCGCCTGGAAACGGCGCTCGCGGCGCTCTCCACCGCGAAACCGGTGTGCACGGTCGAGCACCGCGTCTCGCTGGATGACGGCCAGCAGCACTGGCAGCAATGGACGTACCGTGCGATATCCCGCGAACAGGGCGGGATCATCGAGTACCAATTGGTGGGACGCGACATCACCGAGCGCAAGAGGGCCGAGCAGAATCT
>SCSX01000062.1 GCA_004297825.1 Spirochaetota bacterium | reverse complement strand
TCTTGTAGGGTGGTTTTCGGTGTCCCCCCAGTAGAATTCCCAGCACAGAATGCCCCCTGCGCTCCTTTGGCCGATGGCATAATGGGGGAACCGAACATAATTATGCCTTCCGGCCGAATCGCACAGCAACTCGTGCAGGTAGCGCTTGGTCGCAATGGCTACCAGATACGAGACCGAGAACCGGCTCAACTTACGGAAATCCGACGCGAACTCATTCTCGTTCTTCCTGAAGCGAATCGGAAAACAATGCCACCTCTTCCAGGGATCACGGGGCTGATACCTCACCAGAGTAAACCCTCCCTGAAACCGATCAATATCGCGCAGAACGCGTTTCAGGAGCATGATGACGACAGCCTGGCGGCTTGTTTTGAGCTTTGCCGCAGCAAGGGCGATATTCACGAAGACGATGTGGCTCATGTTAATAGAAGTGCGAAGCATTCCGTATCCTCCGGGACAAGAGTGAGGGTCCAAAATGGATACGAATAGGGCATGGAAAATATGAACGGTTTTCTAGGCTGTGATCCGGGGCCATAAAACTAATTCACACCCCGGGGGGGCGCCCGTCCTGGGCGGGCTTTTTTTCTTGAAGTTACCCGCGCGGAGGACCATACTGAAAATGGCCCGTACCCGGGGCATGCCCCGGAACCGTTCGCCTTCACCGCGGGCGGGAGGCTCGATCGGTCTTCGGGGAACGGGAACGGAGGTGGACATGGGAAAAGCCGGGGCCGCATGGATTCTCCTGCCGCTGTGTGCGGGTCTCTGCATGCTCGCGTCGTGTTTGAAGGGGGAGAAAGTACGCATCGCGGTCATGACCAAGCTCGAGGCGGGTTCCACGGTGGGTACGAGCGAAATCAACGCCGCAAAATTGTTCATGGAGCAGCGCGGCGTCACCGGCATTGAAGTTGTCCCGGTTAACGACAACTGGGATCCCGAACGCTCCAGGGAGGCGCTCGAGGAGATACTGGCGCAGGGGATACGAATACTCATCACGAGCCATACCTCGACCTGCGCCCTCGCGATCATGGACCGGATCAACAGCGCGCCCATAATCACCTTCGTGACGGGCGCGACGACGGACCGGCTCTCGAAGAAGGATGACTTCATGTTCCGCAATGTCCTGGACGTCGCGCGCGAGCAGGAGCACATCGCGGGAGAGATCGACCGGATGCCCGGCGAATCGTTGCTCATCATCCGGGACACAATGAACTTTGGATATACGGAGCCCGCGCTCGGATACGTGAAGCAGTATCTGCGCACGCGAATCTGCGGCATAATGGAGGTAAGGGCGGATATGCTCGACCTTCCCGCCCTGCAGGCGCGGCTCGCGGGTGTGAGCTGCGACAAGGCCTACCTGTTAATCGGCGGATACCAGAGCCTTGCCGCGGGGGCGATCGCGCAGGCGGTGAAGCGCCGTTTCCCTGCGGCGCGCATCATGCTCACCCCGTGGGTTAAAAGCCCCCAGCTCGTGGAGGCGGGGGGGGACGCGCTCAGGGATTGCGTGCTGCCCTCCCATTATCCCCCGCGCGGTCAGAGCGCCTCCATCGCGCGTTACGTCGAAACCTTTCACGGACGCTTTGGTTACTCGCCCACCTTCATCAGCATCAACATGTACATCGCGCTCCAGATTCTCAGCCAGGCCATCGACGCGGGCCGCCGCACGCCGCAGGAGATTAAAAGCTTCATACTCGAGAAGAAGACGTTCCACACCGATTTCCTCGACGTGAGATTCGACGAGTACGGCGACGTCACGATCCCGCTCTACTTCGTGACCGATATCGCGAAGGAGTTTTAGGGGTGCGCTCCGTACGCATCAACTTCGCGCTCATGGAGGCGGCCACCCTGGCCGTCGTCATCGTTTTTTTCGTCATCGTGTTCATGACCCTCCAGGATGCCATACGCGACGACTATATCCGCAGCCATAAAACCGAGATCGACAGGATCGAGAAAATCGTCGAGGTGCTCATAGGGGGGCCCGCGCACGATCTCGAACATTTTGTAACGATGCCGGAAAGCGCGGGCACTGTCGCGATGATGCATGAATTCGATGATCTCTACGTCGTAGGGAACGACAGGAAAATCCAGCGGATCCTCATCAAGGGCGGGAGAAGCCTTATATTCCCCGGCTACGACCTTGCCGCGAGCGCGCCGGGGGCCTTCCTGGCCGGCGTGGCGGAAGGCCCGGTTTCCCGCTCGCCCATGTTCCGTGCCGTCGAGAACGGGGAGCTTTCGGTGTACCTTGTTCACAAGGGGGGCCAGGGGTGGCTCGTGGGAAGGGTAGGCCTGGACCAGTTCATGAACGACCTGAAAAGCATTGCGGTCTCCACGGAAAGCGTCATCGTGTTCGCGTCAAGGGACGGGTTCGTGCTTGCGGGGACGCGCGCCCCATTCCCGCTGCAGGTGCTCCCCGCGGAATCGAGCGGCGTCATGGACCTGGGGGAGACCGCGTACGCCTTTTACCGGAAAAATTTCGCCGCCATCGAAAACGACATCGTGATCTTCTCCCCCATGGCGGCCGCGTATGTCCTGATCCGCACAACCAAGCTCATCGCGTACCTGGCGCTCGTGGTGCTCGTGATCATCGTCGCCCTCAAGGTCTCATGGCAGAACGTGCTCATCATCCGGCCGCTCGGCGATTTCAGCGCCGCCATACGGAGGTGGAAGATCGAGGGAGGGCTTCCATCGATCCCCGAAAAGTTCCTGCGTTACCAGGAGATACGCGATCTCGAGTCCGCCTTCCGGCATTCGGCGGGTATCATCCGGGAATACGTGGACATGATCAACAGGAGCCGCGCGGCGCTCGAGGAGAGTGAGAAGAAGTACCGCTCCCTGGTCGAGGAGATGCGCGACGGGTTCTTCATGACCGACACGCGCGGCGTGATCACGTTCGCCAACGGCGCGCTCGCGAACATGTTCGGCCTGCCCGCGCCCGAGGACATGACGGGCAGGGGGTTCTCCCGGTTCTTCGACGAGACAGGCACGGAAGAGGCCGTGGCGCGCTTCGCGGCTTTCGTCGCGGGCGGCCTCGACACCGATTTCATGGCGGAGCTTCTGGGCCGCAGGCCCGACAACACGACCTTCTTCTTCGAGCTCAAAGCCTCGGCCGTGAACGCCGGCGGCGTAATGAAGGGAACGCGCGGTATCGCCCGCGACATCACCGAGCGCAAGATATCCGAGGACGCGCTGCGCAATGCCTACCTCGAGCTTGAAGCCGCAAACGAAGAACTCAACGCCACCAACGAGGAGCTCGCTGCCACGCTCGATGAGCTTACCCGCTCGCAGCAGGACCTGGAAAAAAATTACCGGGAGGTCCGGGAGAGCGAGTCGCGCTTCAGGGCGATCTTCGAGCATTCGCTGGACGCGATCAGCGTTTCGAAGGACGGGATCAACCGTTATGTGAATCCCGCGCACGTACGGCTCTTCGGATACGAGACCGCGGCGCAGATAGAAGGCCGCCCCGTGTTCGACATGATTCCCCCCTCGGAACACGCAAGGGTGCGCGAGGACATACGCAGGAGGGCAGGGGGTGAAACCGATTCCCTGAGCTACGAGTCGAAGGTGCTCCGGGCGGACGGTACCGAGCTCTTCGCGGAATTACACGTGGCCTCGTTCCCGCTCAACGGCGAGATGCATACGCTCGCCTTTATCCGCGACATCACCGGACGCAAGCGCGGGGAGGAGGCACTCCGCGCGTCCCTGGCCGAGAAGGAGACGCTCCTGAAGGAGCTCTATCACCGCACGAAGAACAACATGCAGGTCCTCATCTCCATGCTCGCGCTCCAGTCCGCGCGCGCCGCCGACGAATCCGTCTCCCGGGTGTTTCAGGAAACGGCGAACAGGATCAGCTCCATAGCGCTCGTGCACCAAAAGCTCTATCAGTCACAAAACCTTTCGCGCATAGACCTGAAGGATTATATCGAGGAGCTGGTCCCGCTCCTGATAAGCAGCTACGGCCTGGCCGGGGGCGCGGTGAACCAGGAATACGCCCTGGAGAGTGCGGACGTGCTTATCGACGCCGCGATTCCGTGCGGGCTCGTGTTGAACGAGCTCGTGTCGAACACGCTCAAGTACGCATTTCCCGACGGCGCGCGGGGGACGCTGGGCGTATCGCTGCGGCGGCTTCCCGGCGGGGAGATCGAGATCGGGTTCGCGGACGACGGCGTGGGCATGCCCCCAGGTTTCGATTTCGCGCACGTGAAGACGCTCGGGATCGCTATGATCACCACCATCGTGCGGCACCAGATGCAGGGCTCCATCGAGTTTCCCGAACATGACGGTTTCAGGTGTGTAATCCGGTTCAACCCGGAGCTCTATTCGGAAAGGATATAGGGGGCCGATACGCGGGCGTGCGATACACGCGCGGCCGCCGTCGGTCGCGCCGTCCGCTCGCGCACCGAATTCGCGTTAGGCGGAATCATGAGCTTTATTAAATCAGACGCGTATAAAATGCCGGACCCGGTTTCCGGATACTATGTGGAGAAGGAGCTGTCATGAACCCTGTCATTCTGAATATTCGCAAGGAATTGAAACTGCTGGCCGACGAAAAAACCCGCGAGAGCGGGAAGCGCTTTTTCAAGGAAGACGTCACGCTCTACGGGGTGAAGACCGCCGATGTCACCCGGATCGCCCGGGGCTATTTCAAGGAAATCAAGGGGAAGGGAAAGGAGGAGATATTCGGCATGTGCGATGCGCTGTGGCAGTCGGGCGCCATGGAGGAATCGTTCATCGCCTGCGACTGGGCGTATGCGCTCCGGAAGGACTACGAGCCGCGTGATTTCAAGGTGTTCGAGAAATGGGTGAAAGAGCACGTGGACAACTGGGCCTCCTGCGATACGCTCTGCAATCACACCGTGGGCGCCTTCGTGGAAAAATACCCGGCGTATGTTTCCAATTTAAAAAAATGGGCGCGCTCGAAAAACCGCTGGATGCGTCGGGCGGCGGCGGTCTCCCTCATCATCCCCGCGCGCCGGGGAATGTTCCTCGGTGACATCTTCGAGATCGCCGATATTCTCCTGGCGGACGGGGACGACCTGGTGCAGAAGGGGTACGGCTGGATGCTCAAGGCCGCGAGCCAGGCGCATCTTAATCCCGTCCACGAATACGTCATGAAAAACAAGGCGGCGATGCCGCGGACGGCGCTGCGCTACGCGATCGAGAAGATGCCGGAGAAATTAAAGAAGAGCGCCATGGCAAAGTGAGGGCCGCGTTCCGCGGGCCCGGATTTACGATTTTGGTCATTGTTGGGATCGTGGATTCGAATACTGCGGGTCAGGGGAAAATACGAGATGGATATTTATGATCGCGTCCCGAAAATCGAGCTTCACGTCCACCTTGAGGGGGCAATCCCCGCCGGGACGATGTGGTCGCTGATCAATAAATACGGGGGCGATCCCTCGGTCGGCTCGCTCGATGATCTCAGGCGCAGGTTCGTCTACAGGGACTTTGCGGGCTTCATAGACACCTGGACATGGAAAAACGGGTTCTTAAGGGAATACGAGGACTTCACGCTCATCGCCGCAGACGTGGCTCGCGCGTTCGCATCGCAGAATATCCGCTACGCGGAGATGTTCGTCTCGCCTTCTCTATTCCGAAAATCAGGCCTGCGCCCTCAGGAGATCATCCACGCAATCCATCGCGGTCTCCGCCAGGCTAACGACGTACGAATTCAACTCGTGGTCGATCTCGTCCGTGATTACGGGCCCGAGCGTGAGATCACGACCCTGTACGAGATTAACGAGGTGAAGCACCTGGGGATTTTGGGGATAGGGATAGGCGGCTCGGAACACGAATATCCGCCGGAGCCCTTCAGCGGGTTGTACGAGAGGGCAAGGAAATTAGGATTTCGTACGGACGTCCATGCAGGGGAGGCTGCCGGTCCGGGAAGCGTCTGGGGCGCGATCAGGTCGCTTCACCCGGACCGGATAGGTCATGCGACCAGCGCGGCTCGCGACCCCGCCCTGCTGCGCCATTGCGCGGAACACGCCATCGCCCTGGAGCTGTGTCCCCTGTCGAACGTGAGGACCGGAGCCGTCGGGTCGCATCGGGAATACCCGCTCTTGGTCTTCATGGAATACGGCACACACTTTTCGATAAACACCGATGATCCCGCGATGTTCGGAAACCTGCTCGCGGATGAATACCGGATGATCGAGCAAAGCTTCGGGATTTCACGCAGGGGAATATGCGATATCATTCTGAACTCAGTCAGGACGGCCTGGATGGATGAAGCCGAACAAAAAGAACTTGTGGAAGTATTTTCCGCGGAGATAGACGCCCTTATGAATGTGGATGCGTCAGGAGGCTGACGCTGAACGCCCCGGCCGCGCTACTTGAGCGCGGCGAGCGATTGCTGGAGGTGCTCGATGAAGCCAAGGCGGATGAAGAACGCCCTGAGGCGCGCCCGCTCCGTGGCGAGACGGCTTATGTGCTCGTCCATGACGCCGATGGTCCGGTTGGCCGATTCGCCGGTGGCGACACTCGCGTAGATTCGCGAGTAGTCCTCCTTCGCGGGATTGATGCCAAGGTCGTCGAGGGTGACGTGCGGCATCTCGACCGAAAGGGTCTGGGCGCCCACGGGAACGTCCAGCGACTTTTTCCATCCGGATGCGCGGCTGTTGAACAGAGGCGTCCCCTTCCACGCGGCGGTGTTCCATATCCGGACGAATTCCTTGAAAAGCTCTTTGCATTCAAGCTCCATGAGCTCCCGGTCAGTCGCGGAGTAGGTCCCGTTTGAGGCGCGGACGGCGAGCGCGCGAATCTTCTGGAAGATGTCCGTCATGACCGAGAGATGGATGTCGGCGGCCTTGAGGACGGCGCGCGATTCGGCGACGGGCTGCGCGGCTCCCTGGGGATTCCCGCGTTCGGGAAGCGCGAGGAGTCCCGCGCAAAGCATCATCGTGATCATGGCCGTCGATTTTATGTTCGTCCGCATTGTTTTCCTCCGTTTCCGCTTCGTCCGTGGACCGCGCATCGTGATGCGCCCGTATGCGAATCGGCCCCCCGCGCCGCTACTTGTCCAACTTGAGATACTTGATGGTCTCCATGAGCTCCGCGGCCGCATCGTGATCGAGTTTCGCGTCGCCGGATTTGAGAATCGCGTTCATGGAGCGCATGACCTCCTGCGAGGTCACCTTGAGCCGCTCGGAGTAGCCGAGCATGTCGGCGCGCTGCTTGGCGATGCTCTGGAGCGCGCTATCCATCACGCCTATGCTCTGGTTCGCGCCCGAGGGCGTCGAGACGCTTGCCGTGATCCTGCCCGAATTGTCCTTGAGGTGCAGGGAGCGCGCGGTCATGGTGCCGATATAGATACGCTCGCGCTGGTTCATGTTGGGCCCCACGTGCAGCCACATGGAGGCGTAGGGATTGTTTTTCGAGAAGGAGCCGGTGAGGAGCTTGAAGCGATTGAACTCGGCCTGTGACGCGATGCGGTCCACCTCGTCGATGAGCGCGGAAACCTCGACCTGGAAATGCTGGCGGTCGGTGTTGGTGAATGTGCCGTTCGCGCCCTTCACGGCCAGTGCGCGGATCTTCTGGATCGCGTCCTCGGTCGTTGAGAGGTAGCTGTCGGTCCTCGTGACCAGGCCTATGCCCTTGCGGATGTTTTCCAGCGCCTCCTTGAGGCCATAAAGCTGGGAGGTCATCTTCGCGGAGACCGAGAGGTCGACGGAGTCTGAGGAAGCCTTCGCGGGCTCCGGCGCGTCCTTTTTGTCGGGCTTAATGCTTTTTGCCGGTTCGGTTTTGGTTTCCGCAAAGCGTGCGAGGCTGCTGAAATCGGTGATGATCATTACGGGTGCCCTCTTTTGTCTGTTTGATTAATTAATCGGACGGGAGGGATGGAAATGAGAATTATTTATTTTATGTTTTAGCTGGAATGAGCCCTTTGAGCACGTGTTCATTCCGCACATGCCTTTCCCGGGGATTGGTGATGGAACTTTTGGTTCAAAACTCATGAATTATGCTTGATTTTTCATGAATACCCGGTACATTGATACAATCGAGGTATATGTATGGCAATTCTGCAAGTCAGGGATATCGATGATCGATTATACGCGTCTTTAAAAACCATCGCGAAGAGCGAAAACAGATCGATCAGCCAGGAAGTCATTTCCATTATTGAAAAATACTTATCGAACCCCATGGTGTATAAAAATAATCCCACTAAGGAGTTTATCGCACTTTCCGGATCGTGGGACGATGAACGAAACGCCGATGCAATAATCGATTCCATCAATAAATCCCGCACGGGAACCAAACGGTTTAATGCAAAAGATGTCATATTTGATTGATACCAACATCATCATATACAGCATAAAAGGAAATTCCATTGTTCACGATAATTTCCTGAAAAATGAGAAAATTCCCAAGGCTATTTCCGTCATCACCTATGGAGAACTATTATTTGGAGCAAGGAAATCGAGGAACGTAGAAAAGAACAGTGCCATTGTGTATCGAATAAAAGAGCTATTCCCCATCATAGACATAGATAAAGCCGTGATTGAAACATTCAGCGAATTGAAAGTGAATTCACATAAAACCGGTTCAATCATCGATGATTTCGATCTCTTGATCGCCTCGACAGCCCTTACCACTAACTCGATCCTGGTCACCAATAACGAGAAACACTTTGCCAGGATCAAAGGATTGAAAATCGAAAACTGGACGAAATAAGGAGGGGCGGTTCTGGAGGTAGCAGCGCGTTTAGAAGTTGGTTTCTTATATTTTAGTGAATATATCAGCCACCCCCTAGCACCCCCTCGTCGCGTACCTGATCGCCTCTTCCCCCACGAGACTTCCGAGCTCCGCGATGAGCTGGTCGGAGGGCGTAATGTTGTAGCTCTGGTGGGCCTTCACGATCTTCTCGTCGCCCCGGAGCTCGCGGATGTGAAAGTACACGGGACAGGTCCCCTTGTTCTTTTCCATGACCGCGCGGATGCGCGCGAGCGTCTCATCGTCGAAGCCCACCTGCTCCAGGCGGATATGAATTGAGGCGATGTGCTCGCGGCGCAGGTCCTTGAGCGTCTTTACGTCATTGGCGATGATCTTGCGCGGCGCCCCCTCGTCGTACTCGACCTGTCCGCGCACGAGGAGCGGGGTGTCAGTCGCGAGGAGCTTCTCGAACTTGCCGAAGGTGTCGGGGAAGAAGAGCGCCTCGATGCTTCCCTCCATGTCCTCGAGCATGCCCACGGCGAATCGGCGCCCGTTCTTCGACATGCGCACCTTTAAATTCGCGACAATGCCCACGACGGAGACGTCGCCCTGCGGGCGGCGCTCCGCGAGCTCGGCGATGGGCGTACAGGCGAAGGTCTTGATCTCCTTCTCGAATTTCGCGAGCGGGTGGCCGGAGACGTAGAGCCCCAGCACCTCCTTCTCGCGCGCGAGCTTCTCGTTGTCGTGCCAGAACTTCACGTCGGGAAGGTCGAGCATGTCCGTGCCGGGCGTCGCGGCGTCGGCGGGTCCCCCGAAGAGGTTCCCCTGTCCGGAGGCGCGGTCCTCCTGGAGGCGCCGCGCGCTGTCGAGCAGGAGGTCCACCGAGACCAGGAGCTGCGCGCGGTTCCTGTGCAGCGAATCGAAGGCCCCGGCCTTGATGAGCGATTCGAGCACGCCCTTGTTCACGGTGAGGATGTCGGCGTGCTCCAGGAAATCGCGCAGTTGCGCGAACCCGCCGGTGGCCGTGCGCGCCTCGATGATCGCCTCGATCGCCTTCTCGCCCAGGCCCTTTATGGCCGAGAGCCCGAACCGGATGGAGGTTCCCTCGATCGAGAAGTCCTTCTCGCTGTGATTGATGTCGGGCGGGAGCACCGCGATGCCGTTCGCGCGGCAGTCGTTCGTGTACTTGATCACATCGTCCTGGTTGTCGGCGATGCAGGAGAGGAGGGCGCACATGTACTCGGGCGTATAATGCGCCTTCAGGTACGCCGTCTGGTACGAGACGAGCGCGTACGCCGCGGAGTGGGACTTGTTGAAACCGTAGCCGCCGAACTTGATGATGAGGTCGTAGATGCTCTTCGCGAGCTTCGGGGCGTAATGCTTTCCCTTCGCGCCGTTCAGGAACTTTTCCTCGAGCTGGTACATGATCTCAGGGTTCTTCTTGCCCATGGCCTTGCGCAGCTTGTCCGCCTCGGGGAGCGAGAAGCCTCCCATGACCTGTGAGATGAGCATCACCTGCTCCTGGTAGATGATGACGCCCACGGTGTCACGGAGCACCGGCTCGAGCGAGGGGTGCGGGTATTCCACCTCCACGGGGTTGCGCTTGCGGGTGATGTAGTCGTCCACCATGCCGGATTCGAGCGGCCCCGGCCGGTAGAGCGCGTTCACCGCAATGATGTCCTCGAACGCGGTAGGGCCCAGCTTTCGTAAAATGTTCCGCATGCCGCCGCTTTCAAGCTGGAACACGCCCATGGTGTTCGCCCGTTGCAGCAGGCCGAAGGTTTCCTTGTCGTCCAGGGGGATGGCGTCGATATCGACCGTTTCCGCGCGGTGCCTCTTGATGAGCTTCAGGCAATGATCTATAATCGTGAGGTTCTTGAGCCCCAGGAAGTCCATCTTCACCAGTCCCGCGGCCTCGAGCGCGAACTTGTCGTACTGGGACGATACGCTCCCGTCCTTCGTGTCCTTGTAGAGCGGCACGTATTCGGTGAGCGGCTCGCGCGAGATCACCACGCCCGCGGCGTGCTTGCCGGCGGAGCGCACGAGCCCCTCGAGCGTGAGGGAGATGTCGATGAGCATCTTCCCCTTCTGGCCGGACTCCGCGATCTTCTTGAGCTCCGCGGAGGCGTGCAGCGCCTTGTCGAGCGAGTCCTCCGTGATGAGCTTCGAGATCTCGTTTGCCTCGGCGAAGGGAATGTTGAGCACCCGCGCGACGTCCTTCACGACGGCCTTCGCCTTCATCTTGTTGTAGGTGATGATCTGGCTCACGTGGTCGGCGCCGTACTTCTCCTTCACGTAATCGATCACCTCCTCGCGGCGGTTCGCGCAGAAGTCGATGTCCATGTCGGGCATCTCGTTGCGGTCCGGGTTCAGGAAGCGCTCGAAGAGAAGATTGTACCTGAGCGGGTCAAGGTTCGTGATGCCCAGGCAGTAGGAGACCATGGAGCCCGCGGCGGAGCCGCGGCCCGGTCCCACGGGGATGTCCTTGCTCCGCGCGTACTTGATGAAGTCCCATACGATCAGGAAATAGCCCGAGAACTTCATGTGCGTGATGACCCCGAGCTCGTACTCGATGCGCGTGAGCACCTCCTCCGGGACTTGCGCGCCGAACCGCGCCGCCGCGCCCTCCATCACGAGGCTGCGGAGGTACGAGTCCAGGTTGAAGCCAGGGGGCACCTTGAAGTTCGGGAGTATCGGGTTGTTGAGGTCGAGCTCGCAGTCCACCATGTCGTAGATGCGGTAGGTATTGGCGAGCGCGTCGGGATAGTCCTTGAAGAGCGCGAACATCTCCTCGGGCGTCTTGAAGTAGAACTGGTCGGCGGAGAAGCGCATCCGTCCCTCGTCCTCGAGGGTCTTGCCCGTCTGGATGCATAGCAGCACCTCGTGCGAAAAGGAATGCTCCTTCTTCAAATAGTGGCAGTCGTTCGTCGCGATGAGGGGGATGTCCAGTTGCTCCGAAAGCTGTATCAGACCCCTGTTCGCCGTTTTCTGCTCCTCCATACCGTGGTCCTGGAGTTCCAGGAAAAAATTCCCCCGGCCGAAAAGCTCGTTGAAGCGCCCTGCAGCCTGGGCCGCCTCCTTCATTTTTCCCTGGATCACGAGCGACGGCACCTCCCCGCCGATACAGGCGGTGGAGCAGATGAGCCCCTCGGCGTGCTGCGCGAGATACTCGAGGTCGATGCGGGGCTTGTAGTAGAAGCCCTCCAGGAATCCCTCGGACGAGAGCTTGAGGAGGTTCTTGTAGCCCTTCAGGTTCTTCGCGAGGAGGATCAGGTGGTGCGCGGTTTCCTTGCCGTTCTGTCCCGCGCGTCCCTCGCCGCGTTCCCTGCGCGACCGCGGCGCGACGTAGAACTCCTGGCCCATGATGGGCTTGATGCCCTTCTTGCGCGCCTTCTGGTAGAACTCGATCATGCCGAACATGTTCCCGTGGTCGGTGAGCGCGACACCGGGCATCCCCAGCTCCTCCGCGCGCGCGATGAGACGGTCGACGGTTATGGAGCCGTCCAGTATGGAATAGTCCGAGTGATTGTGCAGGTGTATGAACTTCATGGCGGATACGACGATATCAATGAAATCAGGACGGGACATAATTTCAAGACAAAATTAATAAAAAATTAAGGGGCGGGGGGCCGATACGTTATCGGCCGAATTCGGGTTTTGTGGCCGAAATAACGCCTTTATCTCATCATCTCTTCCATCCCCCTCTCTCCCATGTAAAGCGCCTAGGGGACTGGCTCCCTTCGCAATTAATCCGGTATCCGCACAAACTCCACCCGGTCCGCATCGATATCCTTGAAATAGCGGCCCTTGCCGCGCAGGACAAGCTTCGTTCCATTAAATGATTCGATTATAAAGACCTCGCTCAACGGCGTGTTGCTCGCTGTAGAATCCAGGGTCACCGTGAGCGTATTCCCTTTCACCGCGAAGCTTCCCGTCCCCGTCCACACGACCATGTCGCCTCCCAGGATCATGCGCTTTTCCGCCGCGCCGCTGAACTGGAATTCGTAGATATAGGCGTACGCGCTTCCCGCGACGGCCCATTTCCCCATGAGATCGTCGGCAGTGAAGGCGTATCCGTGCGCCGCGAGGAAGATGAGCGCCGGCAGCACGAATGACCCCTTGAATTTCATGCACACTCCTATGAGCCATTTTTCGAAGATCCGCACGGGGAATCGCATTTTCGTGGTTGCCCGCGCCCGCTTCGTATGGTATATTTCAGGACTTCCTTTGTGCAAATCAAAAATCAAAAAGGCGGCTACCCATGAGTAGGACCGGATATCTGAAACGCCTCTATAATCCCGCGATCTTTCAGGGCGACCTTTCGCGCGAGGGCTATTTCGAGGGATGGTACTTCAAGCACGTGTCGCACGATGCCTCCGAGGTGATGTCCTTCATCCCGGGCGTCTCGCTCGCCGACGAGAAAATGGCCTTCGTGCAGTTCATCGACGGGAAGCGCGGGAAGACCACCTTTTACAAGTACCCGATAGGCGAATTTTCCGCCGACCCGGAGCGCTTCGAGCTTCGCGTGGGTCCCAACCGGTTCTCGGAACGCGGGATCGAGCTCGACCTGGAGGGGGAGGGCGCGCCCATAAAGGGACGCTTCGAATACGGCCACTTCACGCGTTACCCGCGATCGCTCCTGGCCCCGGGCATCATGGGCTGGTACTCCTATATCCCCGTCATGGAGTGCTACCACGGCGTCGTCTCGGTCACGCACGCGGCGCGCGGCGCGGTGAGCGTGAACGGGAAAAACTATGATTTCGGCGAGGGGAGGGGCTACATTGAGAAGGACTGGGGCGTCTCCTTCCCGGAGCGCTGGATCTGGATGCAGGCGAACTCGTTTTCCGGGAGCGACGCCTCGGTCATGCTCTCGGTCGCGAAGATCCCCTGGAGGGGGCGCTTCTTTTCCGGCTTTCTCTGCTTCCTGTACGCGGGCGGGGAATTCTACCGCTTCATGACCTACAACCGGTCCCGCATCGAGGCGCTCCGCGTCGACGGGGGCATTTTACGCGCGTGCCTCGCGAACGCGCGTTATGCGATATCCATCGAGGTGAAGGCGGAGGGCCACGGAAAGCTCCTCGCGCCCAAAACCGGCAGGATGGAGCGCATCATCAAGGAGAGCATCGACGCCACCGCCTCTGTGGAGCTGCGCGACCGCGCGGGGACGCTCGTCTTCCGCGGCGAGTCGCCGCGCGCGGGGTTCGAGGACGTGGGCGACATGGCGGGTCTCTGGGAGGCGGAGGGGGGCCGATAAGCAGCCGGCGGCTTCCGGGCGCTCATCGCGCGACGCGAATCATGGAAGAAGAATGTGCACTATGAGCGCGCCTCTTATGCGGAGAGGTGGGGATTAAAGAGATGGAAGAGATGAACAAAACGAAGGCGCGGAAACGTTTCCGCGCCTTCGTTTTGTCCGCTTGCCTTTCCCCGCGTGAATGAATAAATTTTTAACCAGGAAAGCGCTCGCTTCCCGAACATTCCGTGGAGGTCATCTCATGATTAAAATCGTGTTGCCGCTCATGCTCATCGTATTTGCCGCCGCGTGGTCCGCCTGCGCGAAGGACAGGTTCGAGTCCGATACCTTTCCCGCGCCGGAGGGCGACCTGAAAATCGCCTTCATAGGACACGGGAGCCTTCTCTTCTCGTTCAATGGAAAAAATGTTTATGTCGATCCCTTCGGCAAGCTCGCGGATTTTGGCGCCCTCCCGAGGGCGGACCTCGTGCTTATAACACACGAGCATGGCGATCACATGGACAAGGAGGCGATCGCGAAGCTGCGCACGAAGGACACGGCGATCCTGCTCACGGAGGCGTGCGCGAAGGAGGTGCAGGGCGGCACCGTGATGAAGAACGGCGACACGAAGACGGTCGGGGATTTCAAGGTCGAGGCGGTCCCCGCTTACAACCTGGTCCACATGCGGTCGGCGGGCGTGCCCTTTCACCCGAAGGGCGCCGGTAACGGATACGTGATCACGTTCGGCAAAAAGCGCGTCTACGTCGCGGGGGACACCGAGAATATCCCCGAGATGAAGGCGCTCGCGGGCGTCGATATCGCCTTCATCCCCATGAACCTCCCGTACACGATGACCCCCGAGATGGCCGCCGATGCGGCACTCATGCTGAAACCGGGGATCCTTTATCCCTACCACTACGGAGAGACGGATGTCTCGAGGCTTCTGGCCCTCATGAAGGACCGCAAGGGTACCGAGGTGCGGGTGAGGAAGATGCAGTAGGGATCCCTTCGAGCGTACGGATCATTTTATAAAGAATTTCGTTCACCGGCGTGGGTACGCCGAGTTCCCTGCCCAGGGCCATCACCGCGCCGGAAAAAATCTCCACCTCGGTCTTCCTTCCCGCCTCGACGTCCTGCAGCATCGAAGTTTTTCCCTGCGGTGATAGCGTGCGGAGAATATCAAGCTGTTTCGCGATGTCGGCGGCAGCAAGGTTGACCCCCTTTTTGTGCGCGATCGCCAGGACCTCCATGGACGCCATCCGGAGCAGCTCCTGCGCCTCCGCCGAAGAATGGAATACCCCGTACGGGGCCCTGAGGATCGCCGAAACCTGGTTGATTCCCACGTTCATCATGAACTTCCACCACTGCTCGCGCACGATATCGTCCGGAACGGTGTGCGCGATGCCCGTGCGGTCGAACAAGTCCTTTACGGATTCGATTTTCGAATTGGGACCGATAAGCCTGTCCGCCCCGAAGACGATCTTCCCCGAATTCGTAAAGCTGACACGGGTGCCTTCCCGCAGCGAATCCGTACCGAGTACGAACGCCCTGAGAATCTTATCCATGCCGTACGCACGACCGATAATCTCCTCGCTCGAGATGCCGTTGAGAAGAGAAAGAATGATCGTATCCGTCCCGATGAAATTTTTTATCGCGCGAATTGATTCGTCGAGGTTGTGCTGCTTGACCGCGATCAGGATGAGATCGGCGGGAGGGTTGTCCGAGGCCGGAAGAATGAAGTTGAACCCGTACTCCTTCCCGTTTATCGTGATGCGGTCTCGCGTATAACGGCTGATCCTGTCCTCGTCGGCAATCACGGAAAGTTGCGCGCTCCCCGTGTCATGGATCATCGACGCGTAGACGCATCCCACGGCGCCCAGGCCCGACAGGTACACCCTTTCGATCTTTTTCATCTTCCCCTCCGTGGACCGACGGCACGATTCGCCGGTTGAAATATCTGCGCCCGAGGCCGTTCTCCGCCCTGATGGGCGTCTGTTCGAAGATCTTCACGGTCGAAGGGAAAACCGTTCCGTCGGCAAGACCGTCAGGGGGATTACTGTTTCCAGTCCCCTCTCAGTACGATCGAACCGCCCGCGCCCATCACCAGCGCGACAGCACCGGCGATTACGAATGCGAGTGAAAACGAGCTCATCGCGTCCGCGATCGCGCCGGCGAACCAGGGCCCCATGGCCTGCCCGATCCCGAACACGATCGTCATGAGGCCCAGCGCCGCCGGGGCGAGCCGCGGACCGAACGCGTCACCGGCGATTGCGGCCATGAGCGCGGGAACGCTCCAGGCGGTGAGGGCGAACAGGGCGGAGGAGACGTAGACCGCCGCAAGGTCATGGCCGAGTCCCAACACGGCGAATGAAATCCCCTGCAGGGTGAACACGCACACCAGCGCGAAGCGCCTTCCGAAGCGGTCCGATATTCCTCCCCAGACGAAGCCGCTGGCGAGCGACACGATGCCGATCTTCATCCAGAGCGCGCCCGCGCCGGCCGCGGTGAACGCGCCCTCCCGCACAAGGTGCCTGATAAAGAATGTCGAATAGATGATATAGGAAAATCCGAACGCAAAGTAAATGGCTGAAAGCTGCCAGAGCCTGCGCGACCTGTACACGAGTCCCCAGTTCATGGCCGCGGTGCCGCGCACGTCGCCGCGTTTCGCGGTTTCCGATTCGCGTTCACCGAGCGGGGCGAGCCCCATCTCCGAGGGCCGGTTGCGGAGAAAGACGGTGCATAACCCGCACGCGACAAGCCCCAGGGCCCCGAGCACGTACCAACTGACGCGCCAGCCGTCCGCCCCGTATGCGCTCACGATCGCCGGCACGAGCGGGCCGGTCACGATGAGGGCGAAGCTCGAGCCCGCGACGCCGATCCCGGCCGCAAGTCCGCGCCTGCGCACCCCGAACCACGCGGAGACCAGGCCCATGGCGGGAACGTTCGCGCCCGCGCCGCCCACGCCCGCAAGGAAGCGGCCGGCGCAGGCCGCGCCGAACGAGGGGACGATTCCCGTCAGGATCATCGCAAGGCTCACCACGAGCAGGGAGATCGAGATGACGACGCGGGGGCCGTAACGCGTGGCAAGCATCCCGGCGAAGACGACCGTGAGAAGGTAACCGAGAAGGTTGAGCGTCTGGAGCTCGCCGGTCTGCGTGTTCGTCAGATCGAGCGCTTCCTGCATGGCGGGCAGGATGCTCGTGTAGCCGAATCGCGCGAGTCCCAGCGCGGTGAAGACCGCGCACACGATGAGCGCGAGCACGATGATGCCGTAATGCGGTGCAGAGACGCGTGTAGTATTTACCATGAAATCGAGTCCGGAAACGTGTTAATCGGCTGCGTGCACGGGTACGTTTGTCAGCCTTGCAGAATTGTGCATCCCTGTATATCAAACGACGTGTCGCACGACAAGATATTTTTTCCTCGGACAGATATCGGCGGCCATGCCAGGGAATTCTCTCAAGCCTGTCAGGTATAATAGGGACCGGTAATGAAAATATAAATTATCCTTGAATGGCGGACCGCGCCCATGTATTCTATTAATCGACGCGAAATAAATTTCATCGAGGACCCGGGCCGATGCACCCGATCATAAAAGACTCTCTCCAGGAACGCTATGAGACCTTCTGCGCGGAGCTCGCGAAGTGCCGCCATCACCCTTCGCTTGAGGGCGTGCATGACCTGCGCGTCTCGATCCGGCGCCTTAACGCCGTCCTCGTAAAAATTGAGCAGTTCGACCCCACGATCATGGTCAACGAGTGCGCGCGGGAGCTCAAGCTCCTCATGAAGCCGCTGGGGAAGCTGCGCGACGTTCACGTCCAGGTGGAATGGATCGAAAAAATCTTTTCATTAATCGGCCCCGGCCTCAACGAGTACCTGAAGCGCCTGTGGTCCAGGGAAAAGCGTTTACAGAAAAAAATAATCGCTTTGACCGCCCGGTACAGCCCTGTTGCCTGCGCAGCGCTCCACGGTCGCATCCTTGCCCTTCCGGCGACCTACGATGAAGCGCGATTCACCGAAATATCGGGCACCCTCCTTTCCGGGCTCTACGGCGAGCTGACCGGGATGAAGGAAGGCGCGTCCGCCGCAAACAATGCCGCCCATCTCCACTGCATGCGTATTTCCGTGAAAAAATATCGGTACACCGTCGAAATTCTCCGGCCGATCCTGGGAGACGGCGCCGCCCGGCTGCTGAAAAGAATACATGCGATGCAGACCCTCCTGGGCGATATTCACGATTTCGATGTTCTCATTGAAATACTTGCGCGTTTCTCGCGACGAAAGAAGCGAACGAAATACGAAGTCTCCAACATCAGGAACTCCCTCCGGAAGCTCCGGAAACTTCGGAGGGAAATGAACGCGCGGTTTTTGAGCATCCTGGACGATGAGCTCGCGGCGATCGCTCCGGATAAATTTATCGAAGGTACGGCCAATGAGCGCGATGGACAGGCACAGGGTTGAAAACGCCCGGCGTCTCATGAAGCTCCTGGATCGGGACCCGCTTCATGCCGAACAGGTGCGCTTTATCGCCCTGCGGCTCTTCGACGGACTTAAAAAACTTCATGGATTGGGTGAGGAATACCGGGACTGCCTGGAGGCCGCTTCGCTCCTTCACGATATCGGGTATTCCAGGGGGTCGGCCGGGCATCACAAACACTCCGCGCTGCTCATCGTGGACCGGGGTATCGACGGATTCAACCGCAGGGAGCTCAGGATCGTCGCGTTCACCGCGCGCTATCATCGCAAGGGCGGACCCAAAAAATCCCACGCGGACTTCGCCGCCCTGCCCCGCGCCGATCGGACGGTGATCGGGAAACTGAGCGCGATGCTGCAGATCGCCGACGGACTCGACAGGAGCCACCGGTCCGTCATAAGGGACCTCACGGCATCGATAAATAAATCTTCTGTACACCTCGACCTTATCGCATCAACCCCCGTCGACGTCGAAATCGGCGGCATGGCGAAGAAGTCGGGCCTCTTCGAGGAAGTGTTCGGGAAAACGATTCTGACCGGGGTCAGCGGGCTGCCATGATCATCGCCTGCATATCGGACATACATGGGAATGCCGTGGCCCTCGATGCGGTTCTCCGGGATATTGATGGCCGGGGTATTCGGAAAATTCTCTGCGCCGGGGACCTGCTGGGATTCGGCCCCTTCCCCAACGAGACCGTCGCCCTCGTGCGCGAGAGGGGCATCCCTACGGTGATGGGCAACTACGATGCGAAGGTGCTCAAGTTTCCGCGGAAAAAGGCCGCGTACAAAAGAAAAAAACGTACCGAGAGTTACCAGTCGTTCAAATGGACATACAAACACCTGACTGAAGAAAACCGTGAATTTGTTTCCTCCCTTCCTTTCTCATACGAAGAAACAATCGACGGCGTAGCCGTCCTGATGGCGCACGGCAGCATGAGGAGCTACAAGGATTACATTCCTGAAGCCACGACCGCCCGGGAGCTTGCCGGTTTGCTCATGGATCGCGTACCCGACCTTTTCATCACCGGGCATACGCACGTTCCCTTTTTCGTGGACAGGGGATCGATCCATGTCGCGGGCTGCGGCAGCGCCGGAAAGCCCGTGGAGGGATCCCCCGATGTATCCTATGTGATCGTCAGCGACGGCGGGGGGCTTTCAGGCGAGATCGTAAGGGTCGCCTATGACGTGGAAAGGCTTTACGCGGCAGTAATCGACAGCGGCCTTCCGCCGGTTTTCGCGGAGCAGTTTCTGCATGGGATAGGACACTGATAATCGGTTGTCTTTGATAAAGGCATCATGCATCCGGAGACATAAGAGAGAAGACGGCATGGTAAAAAAACATATCCCCAAGGAAGTGAGCTGGCTCTATTTCAACGGCCGCGTGTTGCAGGAGGCGGGTGACCCGAACGTACCCCTTGTCAGCCGCCTCAAGTTCCTGGGCATCTACTCCTCCAACCTCGACGAATTCTACGAGGTGCGCGTGGCGACGCTGAAGCGTCTCGCCCGCATAAAGAAAAAGGACATGAAGAAGCTCGACCACCCGCCCAGGGATGTGCTCGAACAGATCGAAGGGATCGTGTTCCAGCAGCGCGGGCAATTGATGGAGATATACAGCGGGCTGATAAAGGAGCTTGAAAAAAGAAACGTTTTCCTCATCAACGAGAAGGGGGTGCTGCCGGAGCACCTGCCCTTCGTACGCGATTTTTTTCTGGAGAAGGTGCGCCCTCACATCTTCCCGATCAGGATCGACAAGAGGGTCGAAACGCTGGACCTGCACGACCGGGACCTCTATCTCGCCGTCCAGATGAAGCAGGCGGACCAGCACAAGCCCCACTATTACATCCTCCATGTGCCCACCGAGGTGCTTCCCCGCTTCGTCGAGCTGCCGTCAATAGGCGGCACGCAGTACATCATCATGCTCGACGACATAATACGCCACGAGCTTCGCGAGATGTTCGCGTTCTTCGATTACGAGACCTTCGAGGCCTACGAGTTCAAGATCAACCGCGACGCCGAGCTCGATATCGAGGACGACATCATGGAAAGCTATATCGAGAAAGTGAACAAGGGTCTCAAGAAGAGGAAACTCGGGGAAACGGTGCGCTTCAGCTACGACGCGGAATTCCCCGAGGAGATACTCAAGGGCATCCTGGAAAAATTGTCCATTGACGAGGACGATTCCACCATTCCCGCGGGGCGATATCAGAACACCAGGGACTTCATGAAATTTCCCGATATACTGGGCGAACGGGATTCATCCGCGGAGGCGAAGATACCCCATCCCGCTCTCGAGGACACGAAGAGCATCCTGGCGGCGATGAAAAGAAAGGATTTCATCATTCACCTTCCCTACCATTCGTTCCACCCGGTGATCGACCTGCTGCGCGAGGCCGCGCTGGACCCGCGGGTCACGCACATCAAGATGACGCTCTACCGGCTCGCGAAATTTTCGAGCATCATCAACGCGCTCATCAATGCCCGCAGGAACGGGAAGAAGGTCGTCGTGGTGCTCGAGCTGCAGGCGCGCTTTGACGAAGAGGCGAACATCCACTGGGCCAACCGCCTGGAGGAGGAGGGGATCAAGGTCATATTCGGCGTCCAGGGACTGAAGGTCCACTCCAAACTCTGCCTGATCTCCCGCCAGGAGAGCACTGATAAAAAAAAGAACACGCATACCGTGAATTACTGCGTGGTCGGTACGGGCAACTTCAATGAGGTGACCGCCAACCAGTATACGGACGACTTCCTCTTTACCGCCGACAAGCGCATAACGGACGAGGTGTATCACCTGTTCGAGTTTTTCGAGGCCCCTTACAAACTGGGCAAATTTAAATACCTCGCGGTATCCCCGTTCTCCCTGCGTGAGCGGGTCGAGAAGATGATCGCCGCCGAGATGAAAAACGCCGCCGCCGGAAGGGACGCGTACATTCATATCAAGATCAACAATCTTGCGGATCCGGATATCGCCAACAGGCTCTACCGCGCCGGCGACGCCGGCGTGAAGGTGCGTATTATCTGCCGGGGCATGTTCTCGATGGTGCCGGGGGTCGAGGGGTTGAGCGAAAACATCGAGGCGGTGAGCATAGTCGACCGGTATCTCGAGCACAGCAGGTTTTTCATTTTCTGTAACGGGGGCGACCCGAAATACTTCATATCCTCGGCCGACTGGCTCCCGAGAAATTTCGACCGGCGGATCGAGGTGACCTGTCCCGTGCTTGACGCCGACTTGAAGAAGCAACTGAGGGATATATTCGATCTCGCGTGGAGCGACAATGTCAAGGCCCGCGTGATCAGCGGACAATTTGACAACGGCTACCGCGCCGTGGAGGGATCGGTGAAGAACAGGCTCCAGGTGGAAATGTTCGGGTACTTGAAAAAACTCAACGAAGGTGGTAATCGCCATGCTTGAAACGATCGATCTCGACAAGAAAATCTCCCGGGAAGAGTACAGGAAGATCGCCGCGGAGCTTTCGATCAGGATCAGCGTGCTCCAGAGGGCCGTAAAGGAAGCGGGGGTCCCCGTTATCATCGCCTTCGAGGGGCTGGACGGCGCCGGCAAGGGATCGCGCATCAATGACCTGATCCAGGCTATCGACCCCCGAAACTTCTGGGTCCACCCCATCCGCAAGCCCACCGAGGACGAGAAATTGCGGCCCTTCCTGTGGCGGTTCTGGACGAAAACGCCGGCCCGGGGGCGCATCGCAATATTCGATCAGAGCTGGTACACGCAGCATATAGAGAAGCGTGTGAGTGGGAAGATCAGCGAGGAGGAGGGAGTATTGGCGCTACGGGATATCGGCGCATTCGAGCGCCAGCTCGCCGATTCTGGCGCGGTGATCATCAAGTTTTTTCTGCACATAGACAAGAATGAGCAGAAGAAGCGCTTCAAGAAGCTTGAGGCGAACAAGTCGACGGCATGGCGCATTACCAAAAAGGACTGGAAGCATCACAAACTCTACGGCGAGTATCTCGGGGTAGTCGACGACATGATCGGCAAGACCGATTTCGAGTACGCGCCCTGGACGGTGGTAGAGGCGATGGACGGCAGGTTCGCCAACGTGAAGATCATGCAGACCTTCATCAATGCCGTCGAGCGGGGGATCGGGAAGGGCGGCGCGCAGAAAAAGATGGCACCGGCGGCGCTCACCGCCCCGCCCGTGGAGAACCTGAACTCTTCGATCCTGGCGCGCGTGGATCTTTCCCTGTCGCTCTCGCGGGACGAGTATGCCGCGAAATTGGACGACCGCCAGGAGAGGTTGCGGGAGCTGGAGCACGAGATCTACATGCGGCGCATTCCCCTCATCATTCTCTACGAGGGATGGGATGCGGCAGGCAAGGGAGGGAATATCAGGAGGGTGATCCAGGAGATGGACCCCCGCGGCTACGAGGTGATCCCGGTCGCGGCGCCTAACGACATCGAGAGCGCGCACCATTACCTGTGGCGCTTCTGGAACTATATTCCCAAGGCCGGGCACATCACCATCTTCGACCGTACCTGGTACGGCAGGGTTCTCGTCGAGCGCGTTGAGGGATTTTGCCCCGAGGGGGACTGGAAGCGCGCCTACCGTGAGATCAACGAGATGGAGGAGCACCTGGTGAACTACGGCGCGGTCCTCGTCAAGTTCTGGCTCCAGATCGACCGCGACGAGCAGCTGCGCCGCTTCGAGGAGCGCAAGTCGATCCCCCATAAGAACTGGAAGATAACAGAAGAGGACTGGCGCAACCGCGAAAAATGGGACAATTACCGGGCAGCCGTGGACGAGATGCTTTTCCGCACCAGCACGCCCAGCGCGCCATGGACAATTGTGGAATCAAACTCAAAATACTTTGCCAGGATTAAGACCATGGAGACTATTATCGCCACGCTGGAGAGGAAACTTGAAGGGGGGTGAGCCGCGTGCCGCCGCATCCACCCGCACGGAACTATTCAGGATTTCTTGATATTTTATTGATAAAATGTTAATATTAATCGAGAGACCATAGCGTTGGAACAGGGATAAGGGCGAGACCTCCGCCGTCCCGGCTTCGGAATCGATATGCAATCCGGCAAACCATCGGGGACAGCAATAAACCATGAAAAAGAAATCGGATAAAGCCAAGAAGCGCCGAAAAGAAAAATTCAAGAATACCATAGCCATGCAGGATCTGCCCCAGCACCTGAGGTCGCTTGCCGATATCATCGAAAAAGGGAAGGTGCCCCTTTCGGAAAACCTCAACATCGAGTCGTTATCGTCGTTAAAACTGCTCTTTAAATATAACGACTACCAGAACATAGTGCGGACGAGGATTCACTTTGAGTATGCGGTCGAGCCGGAAAACCCCAGTGGGACCGATGTCCAGACGAAGACCATCTTCATCGAGAAAAAGGGGAAGAAGAAAAAGCCATCCCTGAAGAAGCTGAAAAAAAGAATGGATAAAACCCTCGAGATATTATCGTCTGCAATCGCTGCGGGATCGATTCCCGATACCGATCTCGCCGACGAATTCTACAATGATTGCGAATCCCTTGTCCTGCTTGAAAATGACGGGAACACCTTTCTCGAGGAATACCTGAGATCCGCCAGCATTCTCGTCCAGGCGGTCAAGGCAAACGATATCCAGCAGGCCCGCGGCGCGGCGGAACGGCTTCGCTACATCCAGTCCGAAGCGAACCCGCTAGAAACGGACGATAAAAAATAGTACCGGAAGCCGTGCACACGCCCTTTAGAATCGCAGGCATCGACATCGGTTCGAATGCCATAAGGTACGTATCCGCCGCATTTACCTCTCCAGTATCCTACAGTGTCATCGAATCGGAACGCTACCCCGTGCGGCTGGGGCACGACGTTTTCCTGAGCGGCGCCATGGAAAGGACCGCGATGGACAGGGCCGTGGAGGTTCTGCAAAACGCCGCCGGGCGGATCAAGAGGGACGGGATAAGTCATTTCCGCTGTGTCGCAACGAGCGCCGTCAGGGATAGCAGGAACGGCAGCAGCCTGGTCGAGGAAATCAAGAAAAAATCCGGAATCGAAGTCACCATCATAAGCGGATCGGAAGAGGCGAGACTCGTGCACCTTGCGGTGCGACGCAGGATAAACCTGGGTGAGAAGCAGTGGCTGCTGGTCGATATCGGCGGCGGCAGTGTCGAGGTCTCCCTGTGCGATTCCGGGGGCGTACTCTGGAGCGAGTCCCACACCATGGGGACCATTCGGCTCCTGGAGGAGCTGTCCCTCTCCTCGGAAGAGCCGGGACGCTTCAATCGCCTCCTTACGGAATACGTATCGACGCTCAGGATACCCTCGGCCGCGCGGCACAGGAAACCCTCGGGACTCGTTGCCACGGGCGGCAACATCGAGGAGCTCGCCACGCTTACGGGGGCCGCGACGGGCGAGGGCGGTGTGCGCGTCATCAAGGCGGTATCCCTGCGTGCCGCGATCAAAACGCTCTGGGGGATGTCCTTCCGGGAACGGGTCGAGAAGTTCAAGCTCAGGCCGGACCGCGCCGATGTGATTTTACCCGCCGCCGTGGTGTACGAGCGCATCGCGCGCATGACCGGCGCGAAGGAGATCCTTGCGCCGGGCGTGGGGGTTAAGGAGGGCATTCTCTACGACATCGCCGACGAGCTCATGTCGGGCCGGGGTCACCGGAAACACGTCGAGGACGCGGTGTTGAGCGCCGCGACAAATCTGGGGAGGAGATACCTTTTCGACGAGGCTCACGGCGCGCACGTGCAGCGGCTTGCCCTCTCCCTGTTCGACCAGGCTTCCGCGCTTCACGGGCTGGGCCACGGCGAGAGGAGGATGCTCATGGCAGCGGCCCTTCTCCATGATGTAGGAAGCTTCATCAGCTTCAAGGGCCACCATAAGCATTCCCTCTATATTCTCTCCCAGTCCGAGCTTCCCGGCTTTACGGACGGTGAGATGCTGATCGTGGCCAATATCGCCCGCTATCACAGGAAATCCGCCCCGAAGGAGCGGCACGAGCTGTTCATGAAGCTTTCGTTGCGGGAGCGGGAAATCGTGATAAAGCTTGCGGCCATCCTGAGGATCGCCGACGCCCTTGACAGGGAGCACAACCAGCATGTCAGGGAAGTAGTGCTTGGACGGCAGGGTCCCGTCGTAACCGTCCACTACCGGGGGAAGGGGGACTTCACCCTCGTGAACTGGGCCTTGAAGAAAAATCTCCGCGTGTTCGAGGACGCGTTCCGCGTCACGGTCGCGCTTCCCCCGTACTGATCGATTGAAAAGATTGCGTGCGGTGCTTCAACCGCAGAGGGAATGAACAATGTCAGGCTATTTGTTCCAGGTAAAGCCGGATGGTCTTTTCAAGTCCAAGGTAAAGCGCGTCCGAAATCAGGGCGTGACCGATTGAGACTTCAAGCAGGCCGGGAATATGTTCTTTGAAAAATTTTAGATTTTCGAGGTTCAGGTCGTGTCCCGCGTTCAGTCCCAGCCCGGCTTCCGCCGCCTTCACGGCCGCCCGGACGAAGGGGGCGACAGCCCCATAGGGATCGACGGGAAATTGGACGGCATACGGTTCGGTGTACAGCTCGATACGGTTCGTCCCGGTAAGGGCGGCGCGCTCGATCTGGTCCGGGTCCGCGTCGACGAAGAGGGATGTCCTTATCCCATACCCCCGCAGTTCGGCGACGATGTCGGCAAGGAATTTTTCGTGCCGCGTAACGTTCCATCCCTGGTTTGATGTCAGGACGTCGGGCGAATCGGGCACCAGGGTGACCTGGTGAGGCCTGACCTCCCGCACCAGGTCGAGGAATTGCCGCGAGGGATATCCTTCCATATTAAACTCGGTCGTGATGACGGGCCGGATATCCCTGACGTCCTGGAACCGGATATGCCGTTCGTCCGGGCGCGGATGCACGGTGATGCCCTGGGCTCCGAATCCCTGGCAAAGGACGGCCGCCTTGACGACGTCGGGCACGGTGCCGCCGCGGGCGTTGCGGATGGTGGCGATCTTGTTTATGTTTACGCTTAATCTTGTCATGTTCCCCCGAGGATTCCCGGGCGTGCGCAAAATGTCAACGATTTATCCCTGCACGTCGCACCCGGCCCGGTCCGCGCATTCCGCCCGACTGGGCGCCGACCGGCGCATCGGCCCCCCAAATTCTTGACAGCGCCCGCGGTCCGTGAAAGCTATGGGTACCATTCAAGCCAGGGAGGCCGGGCCATGGAAGTGCGCATTGTCGCCGTATCGGGGAGCCCCGTGAAAAAGGGGAACGTGAACGCGTACCTGGATCATCTCCGGGCCGAGGCTGAAAAAGCTGGTGCGCTGTTCGAGGCCGTGCGCCTGGCGGAGCTGGAAATCCGCGACTGCGTCCATTGCAATTTCTGCCTTCGCAAGCAGGCCCCGGGCCGATACTGCTCGATCAAGGATGACGCCCAGCCGGTTTTCGAAATGCTGGAGGCGGCGGACGTCATACTCCTCTCGAGCCCCGTCTACTTCATGCGCACGAGCGGCATGATGGCCTCGTTCATCGACCGCTTACGCGTGTTCGTGTTCGGAAACCTCGCGGGCGGCAAACTGAAAAATAAAGTGGGCCTGAGCGCGGCGGTCGCCTGGGCGCGGCACGGGGGGCTCGAGACCACGCACCTTTCGCACATCTACGCCTTCCTCACGCTCGAGATGATTCCCGTGAGCGTGCATCACTGCGTAAGCCCGCTGGGTGCGTCGGGCGTCGCGAGCAGGGACGGGTCGGGGCTCTTCGACCGGGAGGTCCGGCTGGGCGTGGAGCAGGACGCCGCGGGCCTGCACGCGGCGTCGGCCATGATCGCGCGGGCGCTGGAGCTTGCGGCGATCATGAAGAAGGGGGCGGGGTGAGGCTTGCCGCGGCATGGAAGATCACCGCGGAGGGGCACTGCAGCAACGATTAAGGCGATTCGGCTGATATGCCGCATTTTTTCAATTGAGAGATAAGTTTCTTATCGAACGAAAGGACGGGAATCCCTCGTGTTCCGGCATAATGCCCCAGGACGGCATCGCCGTAGTCCCTTATCTTCCCCGGCCATAACTCGAGAATGCCATCGAGATCGAACGCGGTATCGGTTGAAATGCCGGGCATGGCCGCGAGCGCTTTGATCATCTCCGCGATCACCGCCTCCTCCACCGAGTAGACGTGCGACAGGACGTACACGAATTCGCTCAACACCGTTTCCGTCACGACAAGCGCGCAGCCCATCCCGGCGGCTTTTGTAAAGTAAGGGAAAATTTTGGCCCGCTGGCGCTCGTCCCGGTCTGTGACGAATGAAACCAGCGCGTTGGTATCGAGCGCGTACTTTTTCATTTCGCGCCCTTCGCGCGCGCCCGTTTCGCGTTCTCGATATCCCTTTCGATGTCGCCGGGACCTGTTTTGACGGTTCCCTCGAATGCCAGGAAGGACTTCTTCGCGGGGCTCACCGTGACGACGCCCTTTTTATATTTCCATTCCAGGGAATCGTTACGCGAGAGCTTCAAGAGCTCGCGTATTTCCCTGGGAATCGTTATCTGGAACTTGTCCGTAATTTTCGAGAACATGATCGTATCTCCTTACGAATTTCAATATAGGTAAGGAGTCACGCGCTGTCAATGAAAATCCGGAGCATATTCCGGCCGGATACGCAGCCTGCATTCCCCTAAAATAGAAACGACCACCCGATCCTGAGTCCCCCGTACAGACCGTTCAGCCTGAACGCGGGCCCGCCGTCCGCTTCGCGGTCGCGCATGTCGCGGCCGCCGCCGCTTCCGGCGAGGAACCAGCCGGGATCGTAGAACTGGTACATGTAGCCCGCCTGCACGCCGATCACGATGCCGCCCCGGTTGATGAGCCGGATGAAGTACTCGGCCTGGAGGGATGCGTTCACGAGCGGCCCGCCCGTGGTCACCGTGACGCCCCTGCCGGGATCGGTCATGATTTCATCGAAGGTGGGGGTGCCGCGCTCCTCGATCGTGAGCACGGTCCCGCCCGCGCCCAGTCCCAGGAGCGGGTAGAGCCGGAAATTCCCGGTCACGAGCGCCGCGTAGCCGATGTTGAGCGTCGCAAAGCCACCGGCCGCGGTAACCGTGTGTGTCGCGCTCTGGCGGGGCCTGCCCGAGAAGCCGTATCCCTCCATGCCCAGGATGAATCGGTCCATGCCTATCCGGATGCCGCCCCCCGACGCCGCGTACGCGGGACGAACGCCGGGGTAGCCGTTCGCCGCGAGCCGGTCGTTCAATGAGTCGCGGCCGTACAAATACGAGAAGCCGGGGGTCAGATACACTTCAAGGCGGTTCGCGTAATCCTGGAACGCGGGCGCCTCCGTTTTGCCGGGGAGCGCCGCGTCCTCGGCGCGGGACCCGGTCGCGACCGCAAGCGCGGCCGCGCAGAGAATCGCGCACACTGCTAAATTTTTTTTCATGGGATGCCTCCATATCCTTTCGCGGCGAACGAGCGAGTTTCCGCCGCCATGAAAATAATATCGCGGAAGTTCGGCCGGTTGTCAATGCGCGCGGCGCGCAATGCTTTCTCCCGCGGGCGTAACGGCCCACCTCACCCATTCCTTGCGCTTTCGCCGGGAGGTTCCTTCCGCGGACGCACTTCATGGGGCCTGCGAAGCAGAAATAGCGCTTGCCCCGGGATGCGGGATGGATTAATCCGGAACCCGATCCACCAGAACACAGTACCGGAGGGGACCATGACCATACCCGCGTGGCAGTACGACGAGATGAAGCAGATCGGAACCGACTACGAGAATGAGGACGAGGTCCGCCGGTACGATGAGCGGATGGGCGCGTTTCGAGACCGGGCGGCGGAGGTCGATGTAATTATAAGGGCGCTCAAGCTCGAATACGATCACCGGATCATGGAGATCGGCTGCGGTACCGCGGAGTTTGCCATGCGGGCCGCCGAGTTCTGCAGGGAGGTGATCGCCGTCGATATTTCTCCCGTGATGATCTCGTACGCGAAGAAGAAAGCGGCAGCCCGCGACCTGGACAATATCACCTTCGTGCACGCCGGTTTTCTTACCTGCGAACACGCCGGGCCGCCGCTCGACGCCGTCGTGACCGAACTCGCGCTCCATCACCTCCCTGACTTCTGGAAGCTCGTCGCGCTCAGGCGCATCGCGGACATGTTGGTTACCGGCGGCATGCTGTACCTGAGGGATATCGTGTTCTCGGTCAAGCTCGACTCGTACGAAAAGGCGCTGTCGTTCGCCGTGGAGGATTTTCGGAAGGTTGCCGGCGACGAAACCGCGCGCAATTTCGAGCGGCACATCCGCCAGGAATTCTCGACCTATGACTGGATTATGGAGGAGATGCTCTACCGGGCGGGTTTCGATATCATCGACGCAGCATATGGCGACCATTGCATGGCGACCTACCGGTGCCGGAAGGTAGAAGGGCGGTAGGCGTGGCTTCCTGCCGTCACTCCGGCTCCGTGCCCGACGCGGAGCTCCATACCGGGCGCCGCTCGTGCGCGAATGAGCGGCCGTCCGCGCGCAGGGTTACAGCCTCCAGCGTATAGATTACCGGCTTGTTCCGAAAGAGCACCTGCCGGGCGTTGCTGGAGAGCGCGTGGCATCGCACCACCCACGCGTTTGCGAGCCGCTCGCACGAGGGCTTCCTGATCTTCACGCGCTCGGCGGCGGGTATGATCGGCTTGAAGTACTCGTCGTCCGGGTCCCGTATGAGCGTGAGCCCGTCGCTCACCATCATGTAGAGTTCCAGGAGCATCATCGCGTCCTGCGCGCTCTTCGCCTCGTAGCCCGCGTGCAGGAGCGCCTTCTCGATTTCGAAGCCGCGGAATATTTTCCCGTCCGCGGTCGCGATCCAGGTCTGCGGGATGAGCGGGTCCTCGGCCTCCCAGGACTTGTCGTAGACGGAGCACACGGAGAACTGCGGGAGCGGGCTCGCGCTCACGCGCACGACCGGGTTCGGAAACTCGTCGCGGAAGAGATCGACGTAGTCATTGTGGGTCTTGGGGGCGGTGGCGCAGGCCATTAATGAAAGGATCGTCAGCAGGAAAATGAGTGCGGCCGTTTTGGTAAGTCGAATCTTCAAGGCCCGGCTCCTTCAGGTGAATAATTTTCGAAGACCAAGTATATCGGCCCCCCATTATAATTGCCAATGAATTATCGGGGGCGCGGTTGCGGGCACGGGATCAATCGGCCGCGGTCTTCGCGGGAAACAGCTTGAACCAGAGGATGACCCCGCCTATGAGCAGGTTGAAGAGGTAGTTAACGATCAGGATCAGGTCGGCGGTGGTGCCGGCGACGTAGATGAGGAGCGCGATCTCGCCCGTGACCCACATCCAGATGAAGCCGTACGAGATCCCATGGCTGTGTCGGTTCCGCAGGCTCTGCACCGCCTGGGGCAGGCCGCACAGCGAAAGAAGCAGCGATCCGGAAATACCTATGAATTCGAGCATGGTCGTAACCCTCCTTTCCGGATACTTACACTGTGCCGCCGCAGGAGCGGCCCCCGCACCCCCGCAGGGGGCAAGACAATAGTTTAGCAAAACTTTCGGTTTTCATAATCATAACGAAGGATGATATACTCAAGTCTCCCTCAGGGGGATTCAGGGGGCTTAATGCGTATCATCTTTCCCACGCTTACACACTCGCGGTGATATCCAAACTCAGCGCCCCACGGATTCCCAACCGCGCCTGTTGATGTTAAAGTATATCAGACCCCCTGCCGCTATTCCGCACGCGAGGAAGACGACTCCCGTGACCGGGCTTCCCAGCAGTATCTTTCCGGCGCCAAAGAGGAACGCGTAGATCATGGCGGCGCCCAGGAGCCAGTTGAAAAGGTTGAACACGCCGTCCTTCTGCGGAACGACGTCCGTCGCCCGCGCGGCGACCGGGCCCCAGAGCGCGGGGTTGGGGCGCACCCTCCGGTAGAACGAGACAAGGGTATCCATGGGCTCGGGCCGCGTGAGATAGGTTACCGCGAGCCAGGTGGCCGAGGTGACGGCGACCGTGATGAGGAGCAGGTACGCGAAGGAGCGCGGGTCGCCCTCGTCCATCTTGAAGACGAACTGTAGAACCAGCGATGTGACGAAGGCCGCGCTCATCGCGGAGATCTCGCTCCACGCGTTGATCCTCCACCAGAACCAGCGGAGGATGTAGACGAGCCCGGTCCCCGCGCCCAGCGCCATGAGCACCTTCCACGCGTCCGCGATCGATTCCATGTAGAAGGTCACGACGACCGAGAGGAGCATGAGCAGCATCGTGACCGCCTGCGAGATCCGCACATAATGCGGCTCGGCCTTTTCCCTGGCGATGAAGCGCCGGTAGACGTCGTTGACGAGGTAACTCGCCCCCCAGTTGAGTTGGGTGCCTATGGTCGACATGTACGCCGCGGCGAAGGCGGCGAGCATGAGGCCGCGCAGGTACGCGGGGAGGTCGCTCACGAGAATGCGGATGTAGCCGGACTCCGGGTCCGCGGCGAACTGCGGGTCGTCCCGGTAGCGCACCACGGCGACGAGCGCGACCAGGATCCACGGCCAGGGACGCAGGGCGTAGTGGGCGATATTGAACCAGAGCGTCGCGAGGAGCGAGTGCTTCTCGTCTTTCGCGGAGAAGATGCGTTGCGCGATATAGCCCCCGCCCCCCGGTTCGGCGCCGGGATACCATGAGGCCCACCAGTTCACCGCGATGAAGACGAAGAAGGTGATCATGGGCATCCACGCGGAATTGACGTCGGGCACGAGCGAGAGGATGGAGCTTCCGGGATCGCGCGCGGCGTCGATCTTCCGGAGGTCGTCCAGGAGCGTCCCCATGCCGCCGCTCGCGCCCACCGCGAAGACCGCGAGCGCGATCACCATGCCCATCTTGAGCACGAACTGGAAGAGGTCCGTCCAGAGCACGCCCCACAGTCCCGATATCGTCGAGATGGACGCCGTGAGGACCATGATGATGATCGTCATGCCCAGCGCCTCCACCTTGGAGACGCCCAGCACCGTCATCATGATCTTCACGATCGCCAGGTTGACCCATCCCATGATGATGAGGTTGATGGGCAGCCCCAGGTAGACCGCGCGGAATGCGCGGAGAAACGCCGCGGGCTTCCCGGCGTAGCGGATCTCGGCGAACTCGACGTCGGTGAGCACGCCCGCGCGGCGCCAGAGCTTCGCGTAGAAGAAGACCGTGAGCATCCCTGAAAAAACCATGCTCCACCATATCCAGTTTCCCGCGATCCCGTTCTTCGCGACGAGCCCCGTCACGACGAGGGGCGTATCGGCGGCGAAGGTGGTCGCGACCATGGAGGTCCCCGCCAGCCACCAGCTCGCCTTTCCGCCGGAGACGAAGAAATCGCTCACGCTCTTCGTGGCCCGCTTCCGCAGCCACAGCGCGATCGCCAGGTTGAACAGGAAGTACAGCGCGATGACGACGAAATCGACGACGGTCAATTGCATGGCGGGACCTCTACAGTAATTTTAAGCTTTTTCCGCGGGCGCCTTTCATGGGAGATATCCCCACCCCTCCCCTTCTTTTACACGCGCCGATGGGTATGAAGTATTACTTCGTCGTCGAAAACGTCAAGCATTTGAAGGACACGCGTTATTTACCCTGGCCGGAGGACAGATATGCCTGGATGGAGTCTTTGAAATCCCTGCGGAATTTTTCCGATGTCAGCTCGTAGATTTCCTTAAAATACCTCTGGCGCATGGTGATGACCTGTATCACGCCGAGCATTTGCGCCCAGAGGAGGAGCATGAGGTGCAGGGGCTTGAGATGCGTTTTGATGGAGCGGTCCTCAATCCCGGATTTTATGGCATCGATCGCCAGGTCGCTCACCTGGTCGATTACGCCCTGGCACTGAACGATAAAATCACCACGCGTTTTCTTCGCGGTGAGCTTGTGGTACGCGCAGAACTTCCGCTCGAAATGCATTTGAAGATCGAAATACCTTTTGTTCCTGAGGCAGAAATCCACGTATTTATCGCCCAGGGTGATGATACGGTCTATGCCCAAAGTCGTGCGCTCGACCGCACTCTCCGCGTCCGCGTACATGACCTTCAGTTTTTTCAGCAATACGGCGGCGAACAGGTCGTCCTTGTTTTTAAAATACTGGTACAGGTTCTGGATGGTATAGCCGGAGGATTTCGCCACGTCTTCGAGCGTAATTTCCTCGATGTCGCATTTGGCCAGGAGCTGCGCGGCCATGCCGATGATCCTTTCCTGGCGCTGGGCGCGGGCCCATTCCTTCCTCTCTTCCTTTACCGACGTGTTTTTTACGGGCGCCATACGGTGATTCTCCTTCCGCTGCCCACTATTTTGGGGAAGCGCGGGGACCTTGTCAACACTATAATGAAGTGTATCAAATATATTTTAATATATTAAAATATATTTGACAATATTAAAATAAATTGGCAATGATATCCGTGCGCCCCGATCGACGCACATCACGAATAAAGGGAGGCATCATCATGCCGGGAACAGAGAGCGACAGGATTGTCAACGAGGTAATGCGCAGGTTCAGGGAACGGACCGTGAAGTCCGCGGCGCTTCATCCGGAAGCAGCCAGGTACATGCCCGGGGGGCACACGAGGGATTCGGTCAGTTATAAGCCCTATGCGGCCTTCATCGAGCGCGGCAGGGGATGCCGGATTACGGACATAGACGGCAACGAGTACATCGATTTCCTCAATAATTACACCTCCCTTATCCACGGGCATTGCGATCCCGACATCACGGCCGCGGTCGCCGCGCAGCTTGAAAAGGGATCGGTCCTCTGCACCCCTTCCGTGCTCCAGACGGAACTGGCAAAACTCCTGTGCGGACGCATACCGTCCATTGACCAGATCAGGTTCACCAACTCGGGCACCGAGGCGACCATGTTCGCGATGCGGGTCGCGCGCGCGGTGACGGGGAAGGACATGCTAATAAAGATCGAGGGTGCGTACCACGGAACACAGGATGACGCGAAGGTGTCCCTGATCCCGGACTTTGCGCCGGGAGACCTGCCGAAACCGCACCTGGAGGGAGCGGGCATTCCGCGGAGCACGCTCCAGAACATCGTGATCGCGCCCTTCAACAACCTCGATGCGGCGGAGATCCTCATGAAGCGCCACGGGGACACGCTTGCCGGGATGATCGTGGAGCCCTACCTGGCGAGCATGGGAACCATTGTCCCCCGCCCGGGGTATCTCAAAGGATTGCGCGCGCTGTGCGACCGCTACGGCATACTGCTCATATTTGACGAGGTCCAGTCGTTCCGGGCGAGCACGGGCGGGATGCAGGTCCGCGAAAATGCGATACCCGACATAAGCGCCGTGGGCAAGATTATCGGCGGAGGATATCCGGTGGGAGCGGTCGGTTCCAGCCGGAAAAACATGGAGCGCTTCACGCTCGACATGCTCAATCCAGACGCGATCACCCAGGCCGGGACCTTCAACGGCAACGAGGTCACGATGGCGGCAGGTCTTGCCGCGATGAGAAAATTCGACGCGAAGGCCGTGGAGTACGCGAACGGACTGGGGAAGAGAATGATGGACGGGTTCACGGGCGTATTCAGGGAGCTGGGGCTCCGGTGCCAGGCGACGGGAGTGGGATCGCAATGCAACATCAACTTCAGCGACAAAGAAATTTCAAACGCCCTCGACTACGCCACGGCACTCATTCCGTGCCTGGAGCTCCAGACGCTGTTGCACGTGGAGCTGCTCAATCGCGGCATCTTCTCGGCCAGCCGCAACGAGTTCGTCATCTCGACGCCCATGACGGAAAAGGACGTCGACGTGTGCGTGCGGAAGGTGAAGGAGAGTTTCGAATTTTTAATGCCGTATATAAAGGAAAAGACGCCGCACCTGCTGTAGCGATGAGATTTAGGATTTGGCCCCCGCGGCGGCCATATAGTGCACGACGATATGATGGAACGGACGGATTACGTTGAAGTACACGGGCCCGGTCCAGTGCTGGTACTTCACGATCGTGACCACGTGATATCTCCACGGTTTGACCGCGTCCGGCAACCGTTCGGCGATAATCGCGAGATAACCGACAAGATGTGTGTCGCGCGCGTACGCGATGTAGTGCCGGTCCGGCTTCGCGTCGTATATGGTGAAGAAGGAGAGGGAGGCGCCCTTTTTGAAGGGAATTTCGTCGGGCTCCCATCGGCGCGGCCCAGGCGAATCCTCATGGCGCAAGCCCAGGAGGCGGGCCAACACCCCGCGCACCCTGAATAGAAAAACCATCCATCGCGGAGCGTAGTTGAGCATGCCCGCGATGAACGCCCGCATGTCGTTCGTCGATTCGACCGTCTTTACATCGACGTGGTCGCAGTCCTTGAGGAGATCTGAAAGCTCGGGGAAGGATTGTGTGTTCATCATAACCTCGGGATGAAATTGCAATCTGCGCCTTTACTTATGCCTCAGTTTCCGTGAAGCTTCAGTCCCCTACAGGCGTGTGGAAATAAATTTCCGCACGCCCATGCTCGCGTGTCCCGCCGCGAGGCACGAGGCGCAGCCGATGAGCGTGTGCCATGTGAAGTCGATCCTCGTGAGAAAGAGCACCGCGCACATGACGGCGAGGGCCGTGACGAAGCCCGCGTACGCGTCGGCGGTGTTTATGCGCGAGGGGATGAGCCCCAGGAAGAACGTGCCCAGGAGCGCCCCGTAGGTGACCGATGCGATCTTGAGGCCCAGCTCGACCACCGGGTTCGTCGTGCTCGTGAAGAGGAGCGCGCCGCCGATAAGCAGGATTCCCCAGAAGAGCGTGAAGGCGCGCGACCATAAGACACCCCGCGTATCGGACACCCCGCCGCCCGCCGCGGACTGCTTGAAAAGGTCCAGGTATGTGGACGAGGCGAGCGAGCTTATCGAAGAAGAGAGCGATCCCATCGCGGATGCGAGCACCCCGGCGATCACGAAGCCCGAGAGCCCCGCCGGAAGGTTTTCGACGATGTACTTCGGGAATATCTCGTCCGAGGACTTTAGCCCGAGCTCGGCGAGCGGCGCACCCTGGTAGAAGGCGTACAGGCACAGGCCCAGTACCAGGAAAAATGCGAACTGGAGGACAATGAAGCACGCGTCCAGCATGAGCGCCTTCTGGCTGTCGCGTTTCGACCTGCAGCCAAGGAGCCTCTGCACCAGGAGCTGGTCGGTGCCGTGGGACGCCATCGTGAGGAAGGTCCCGCCGAGCACCCCGCCTAAAAGGGTATAGGGGGAGGCCAGGAAGGCTATCGGCCCCCCGCCCCAATTAAGGTTGAGGACCTGGAACTTGTCCGCGCCGCCGGCAGAGGCGTATCGCACAACGTCGCTCCACCCGCCCGGGAGCGCCGCGAGGATGAGGTACATGGCCGCCCCCGCCCCGCCCAGGTAGATGAAGAGCTGGACCACGTCCATCGCGACCACGGCCTTGAGCCCGCCCAGGTAGGTGTAGGCGAGCGTGAAGCCGCCTATGACCAGGATGCACGCGGCGTAGTCCCAGCCGGTGATGATGTGCACGGGGATGGCCGTCGCAAAGAGCCGCACCCCCGAGGCGAGCACGCGCGTGACGATGAAGACTGACGACGCGAACTTGCGGAGCGAAAGTCCGAAGCGCTTTCCCAGGAAATCGTAGGCGGTCTCGATGTTGCCGCGGTAGTACGCGGGGATGAAGACGAGGCTTACGAGGAGCCGGCCCGCGAGGTAGCCGAACGCCACCTGTAAAAAATGCATGTTGGATTTGTATGCGAGTCCCGGCACGCTTATGAAGGTGAGCGTGCTCGTTTCGCTCGCGACGATCGAGAATCCCACCGCCCACCAGGGCATGGCCTTCCCGCCAAGGAAGTAATCGGTGACGGTGCGCTGCTTCCCGCCGGAGATGATCCCGAAGACAGTGACCCCGGTGAGGTAGAGCGCGATTATGGTGTAGTCGAGAAAGCGGTCCATGGCGCGTGTCCTAGCCTCACTGCTCGTTCATGAACACCTTCTCCTTCCCGTCGGGGAAGCGAAGGATCAGCGTGTTGAAATCGTTCTCGACCTTCATCCTGATCACGAATTTCCTGTCCGCAGAAAAGATCTCGTTCTTTTCCCAGTCGACGTTCAGGAATATTCCCCCGGGATATTCCGGGGACCAGTAGCGCATCTCCTCCGTGGTGTCGATGCGGTAACCGAACATTTTTTCGCCGGCGTTCCTGTTGCCGTTCAGGTAATACTCCTGGATGGGCTCGAAGTGCCAGAGCCGGAGGGGTTTTTTCCCCGCGACGTGCAGGCGCGCCCCAAGCCACGACATGGGATGACGCTCGATGTCGAATTCGATCTGGCGGGACGTTTTATCGGGAAAGGCCAGGTCCATCCGGAACGAAAGCAGGTCGTTCGCGTATGCCGAATCGACATCGCCGTTGAGCGTCACCCGCCGGTTGTGCGCGCCCAGCGCAACCCTGTCCTGTTTTGCTTTTGTGAATGTAAAGACCTGGAGGTCGTCGCCGACGGGATGAAAATCGTAATATTCTCTTTTATCCCTGTCGGCGTTGACCATGATGATGTCGTCCTTGATCCAGTCCAGCATGGCCTCGAAATACACGAAGCTTCTCGGGGCGAGCGTTTTCAGGGCGTGCTTCTTGTTCCTGATCGTAAGGGCGCGCTCTTTTTCATTGAGCGTCAGGGTAAGCTGCGGCGGCGGGAGGAACTTTTTGGGAGTCTTTATGTTTTTTACGAGCCTGAGCGTAAGCGTGAAGTCGCCGCCGGTTTTTGCAGCCTGAATGCTCGCCTCGTACTCGAAGCCGAAATAGCCGGGGGCGTTGGCGCTTCCCTCCGCGCAGAGTATCGCATCCGGCCTGGAGCCAAGCTCCAGAATCGAGAGATAATAATAGATAAAGGGCTCGTCCGGGTTCTCCAGGAAATACACCCCGGCCGGGACCTGGGCGGCAAGGGGTGCGGACAGGAACAGCAAGGTCAACAGGGTGAATAAGAGCTTTTTCATGCGATATCCTTTCGCCTATTCAAGAATCGTGATTTCAGCCGGTTCGAAAATGGTAGAGAACGAGCTTGTAATAACAATCGATTTTCAGGAGGGACGGGAATAAATTTGAAACTTTATTTTTGCTTGTGCGGATGCCCCGGCCATAGCCTGTCCTCATACTGCGCATCAAAAGCAGGTGCATTCGCCGTCAGGTATTCCAGGACTTCGCTCCCCGTGTTTTTAATCCCGTGCATCGTATCTCCGGGAACATATATCGCGTCCCCCGTATTAACGGTCTCCCGCTCCTCCTCGATGACCATGAGCCCCGTCCCGCGTATGATGTAATAGCACTGCTCGGGCGCGTGACGGTGAAGGGGCTGCTCGGAACCGACCGGGATGGAAGAAACCTGGATCGAGATGCCGGCGTTCCCGACATTCCGGCTGCCAATAAGCATGTGGGAGGTGAGAATTTCCAGGTCGCCCGTATCGCGGGAGTTTGCTTTGTTGAAGATGTGCATGAGAGATGGGCCTCCGTAGTCGGAAGGATAAAATGAATAAACTACAATACACAACTAACCTGAAATAATTTTCAACGCAATTTAAATATCACTATTTAGGGTTGACAAGATAATTGTTCTTGATTTTTCGTGTACTATACCGTTATATAGTATATATAGATAGAGAGGGTGGCGAGTATGGACATCAAAGCCTATAAAGATGAAAGAGAAAACAAAAGGCTTGCGAATGCCCTGATATTTTTTGCAAAAAATACTGAGAACTGCGGCGCAGTCAAAGCCAATAAATTACTATACTATTTAGATTGTCATCATTTAATCAAATATGGCCGCAAAGTATTAAAAGACACGTATAACAAAGACGCTGAAGGGCCTGTCCCGCACAAAGCATACCACGCTGTACATGCATTAGTAGATGCACAGGAATACGATAATTCAGAAAACTTTATGAGCGAGTACATCGCTATCAAGGTAGAAAAATTAAAGTATGAAGAAAATGAAAAAGAATATATACTTCACCGCCTGGTTCCTAAAAAAGAGTTTGAAGGAAAGTGGTTTTCACAATCCGAAAGGGAAATAATGAATGAAGTCGCAAAGAAGTATTTTAGTACTACCGCAACTCAGCTTAGCAGACAGACACATTTGGAAGCGCCATGGAAATCGGCAGTAAATAACGGTGATGAAATTGATATTAAACTATTCGCGATAGATAAAGTTACCCCTGAACAATATAAAGAAATAGAAAGCATGGAGAGAGATTTACAGGCACTTGAAAATAATTGTACATGCCATTAAAAATCCCATGGGCTGTATTTCTTTCCACCCTCCGTGCGGGTGTTATTATTCGGGATAGAAATTTTGTATTTTCAGATGACCCAAATGAACCAACCCCCAAACATTTATTAATTTTATCATCGCCAGTGCTGGAAAATACCGCTTTTGTATTTTGTCTAACTACAAGTCAAGCCACTACATATAAGGGGTCATTTATTCCTGTTGTAAAACTTCCTAATCCAAAAGCACCAGAGAACTATGATGTTATAGAGATTAGAAAAATTGGCCTGTGTAGTGTTCAGGACTTAGAGGAAAAATATGATAGGGATGATTTGCAGATAATTCGCACTCTACACCCCGAGGAATTGACGAAAGTTATTGAAGAAATTGCAGAAGATTTGACCATTAGCGATGATTTCAAAGAAATGATGGGTATTACCATCTAGCTCCCGGCAAGCTTCCTGTTGCCAATAGTCAGTAAAATGCCGGTTGCATCCTCCGGTAATTTCGCCGGCATGTACAATGCTATATAAACTTGGTCGCTTAATGGTCGTCGCTCCTTGCGTGCCTGTCCTCACTTCCCCGGCTTAAACATGGTACTGCTGATAATGGCAGACCACTTCATGGGCGTAATCCGGCTGAAACCGATCATAATCTTGTTCATGAGTCCCGGGACACCCAGGTAAGCGCTCCCCTTGATCTTCCTGAACGCGAAGTCTACCACCTGTTCGGCGGTCTGTGCGCCGACCGGCTGCGAACCCTGGGAAGGCATGCCGGCGACCGCCTGGAACTCCGTGTCGGTCACGCCCGGGCACAGGGCGAATATCCGCACCTTCGTCTTCCGGAATTCCGCGCTCAGCGCGGCCGAGAGATTCAGCACGTACGATTTGGCGGCGGCGTAGACGGCGAAGTACGGAACGGGCTGGAAGCCTCCCATCGAGGAGACATTGAGTATCAGCCCCCCGTTTTGTTTCAGCATCGCGGGCAGGAACAGGCGGCATAATTTCGTGAGCGTGAGCACGTTCACGGCGATCATCGTGTCGATATTATCCGCCGGCTGCGTATCGAAAACCCCGTTCCAGCCGAAGCCGGCGTTGTTGACAAGGCCGAACACCGGGATGCGTTTCTTTTCGACCTTGCCGAACAGCTTTTCCGCGGAATCCTCATTTCCCAGGTCCATAGCGATTACCTCCACCTTGACCCCGTATGCAGCCTCCGCCTCCCCTTTCAGGGATTTGAGCCGGTCTTCCCTCCTGGCGACGACGATGAGATCGCACCCTTCCCGCGCGAAGCGCAGGGCGAACGCCCTCCCGATGCCGCTTGACGCGCCGGTGATAAGAATTGTCTTTCCTTTAAGCATACGGCCTCCTTGAGCAGCGATTTCCGATCATGCCGATTACGCCCGTCCCGGTCGGTCGATTCCATTATGGCTGCGCCGATATTACTTCAATTATAAAGCACATCCCCTGCCGATGCAAAACCGAAATTACCCGGCTGAAAATATTTTTTCATTCCCTGCACCGATGGCCCCCGCCCCCGGGAAGGACTCCCTCACCTTCCCTCTTTCGCATAACGCCGCGCGATATAGCGATAGAAGAGTTCCGGGAACAGCCGCTTCATCCTCCACGCCATGCGCCCGTCGAACTGCGGAAACGCATAGAGCCGGTTCTTTCGAATTGCGCGAAAGGTGAAGTCCGCAAAGCGCTCGGGCGAATAGCGCGAGGCATCGAAGAATCGCTCCGCGCGCGCACGCTGCAGCTCGTCGGGAGAGTGGAAGCTTTCCATGAGGCCGGTTTTAATGAACGTGGGACACACGACCGTGACCCCCACACGGTACGCCGCGAGCTCCGTGCGGAGCGTTTCGGATACGGAGATCACGGCGGCCTTCGTCGCGTTGTAGCTCGCCATCTCGGGGAGCGACACGATCCCGGCGCAGGAGGCGACGTTTACGATATGACCGTTGCGTTGCGCCTTGAACATGGGGATAAACGACTGGCAGCCATGGACGACGCCGCGGAAGTTCACGGCGAAAATCCAATCCCACCGGTCCGGGGGCACGCGCTCGAAGAGCCCCCCGGCGGCGACGCCCGCGTTGTTCACCAGGATGTCGAGCCCGCCCCATTCGCGCGCGACGGCCCGCGCCGCTCGGTCGAGGTCTCCCGCGTCCGTGACGTTGCACGCAATAGAAAGCGCCGATCCCCCCGCTTCGCGCACGAGCCGAGCGCTCTCCTCCATGCGCGCGGCGTCGATATCGGAGACGCCCACGCGCCATCCCTCGCGCGCGAACCGCAGGGCAAGCGCCCTGCCCAGGCCGCTGCCGCTCCCGGTGATGAAAATGCGTTTTCCCGGAAATCGTTTCATGTGTCGTCCTCTATGCGTTAATTAATAAAAGGGGAGGGGGCCGATGCGCGTACGGGTCCCGTCGTTCACCGTTGCGCGGGGAGACCCATGAGCTCGAGTCTCCTGAGCGCGGGCATCCCCAGGAGAAACTGCGCCTGCTTCGCGTCGCGCATCCTCTTCTCCTGACCGTAATCGGTCATGTAGCCGTTGCCGCCCAGGACCTGCACGCCGTCCACCGTGCCGCGCGCCGCCGCCTCCCCGGCCGAAAGCGCCGCCGCGACCGATGCAGCCTCCCATCCCGGTTCGTTCGCCGCGAACATGCGGCATGCCTCCGCGAGCGCGCCGTGCGCGACGTGAACGTCCCCGGCTATCCGCGCGAGGATCATGCGCACCTCCGGCCACTCGATGATGACGCGTCCGCCCTGGACGCGCTCTTCCGCGTAACGCTTCGCCTCGTCGAGCGAGCCCTCGAGGATTCCAAGCGGGATCGCCGCGGAGGCGAGGGAAAGGCGCGGCCACGCGCGCCGGCAGTATTCGATTCCCCCGCCTTTTTTGCCAAGGAGAATTCCCAGGGCGTCGTCAAGCCTCGCGTCCACTACGGGACAGGCGTGAAGTCCCAGGGTGAATATGGGTTCCGATACGCTCACGGCACCCGTGTTGAGCGCGATAAGGTAATAGGAGAACTCACCGGACCTGCCACCGGATCCCGCGACCACGGCGAAATCCGCGACGGCGCCCGCGGCCAGGAAGCGCACGCTTCCCGTGAGCCGATACGCGTCTCCATCGGAAACGGCAACGGGCATCTCGAGCTCGTCCGGGTGTGTGAAGGACTGGAAGGCGAGCGGTTTCCCGGGGCTTTTGCCGATCATGCGGTATGCGGGATCGGCGCCCGTATCGCCCGCGGACTCTGCGATGACCTGGAGCGCGGCGGCGTGGGTGCACACGAGCGCGGAGAGCGATGCGTCGGCGCGCGCGAGCATGCGCACGACGGGGACGAGCGCATCGGCGTCCAGGCCCAGGCCCCCGTATCCGGCCGGGAGGGTTATCCCGAAAAACCCGACCCCGATCGCTTTCTCCAGTACGTCCGACCAGAAGGGGGCGAACGGGAAGCGGTCGTGGGCCTCGCGCGCCGCGGTAAGCTCCTTTTTGGCGAAGGCGGACGCAAGCCCCGAGAAGGACTCCAGTATATCGGCGCCCCCGGCGCGTGTCGTGCTCATGCCCCCTCCCGTTTGAAAAGCTCCGCTTCCGGGATATCGCGCGCGACCAGGTTCTTGAAGAGATTCAGCCGGTTCAACTGGTTCGTTCCCTCGTATATCTGGAGGAGCTTCGCGTCGCGGTAGAACTTTTCCGCGCCCGTGTCATGCCGCGTGCCGTCCGCGCCCATGAGGTCGACGGCCATGGACGCCGTCTGCACGGCGATGTCGCTGCACGCGAACTTGGAAAGCGACGCCCAGCCCGAGGTCACCTGCGCCTCCTCGGCGGTGTATTTTTCGAAGTAGATGTTTCGAAAGAGCCTGGTCGCGGCGCGCATGTTCAGGAAGGGCGCGACGAACGCCGTGAAGTACCAGCGCGGCAGGAGCGCGAGCAGGGTGAAGATGAACCGGTTGTACATGAGCTTGTACATTCCCTTCATCGCGTTTGCGAGGGCGGATTCGAGGTAGAGTGCGCGCGCGGTGTTCACGTTCCGGTACATCTCGGCGAGCGTGACCTGCGCCCATTGGCGGTTGATCAGGAGCTCCCCGCCGATGCGCGTGCGCCGGCAGTGCGCGAGCGCCGTTTCGTACGCCCCGCGCGCCGCTCCCGCGGCGAAGGCGCCCACGCCCGCGCGCGACGAGGACACGACGAAGTCGATGAGGTACTGCGCGATGACGCCCTGCGGCTTCCCGGATTTCCTGTGCTGTTCCGGCGCGGAGCAGATGAGCGCGTCCGGCACGAAGCAGTCCTCGAAGACGAGCTCGCTTGCGACGCACGCCTTCTGGCCCATCTTCTTTTCCTTCCGCCCGAAGCTGAATCCGCTCGTTCCCGTTTTCACCGCGGCCATGACGGTCGTGTCGGCCGGGTGCTTCCGGTCGGCGTAGGCGATCACCATGTGCCAGGTCGAGACGTGGCCGTTGGAGATGAATACCTTGCGCCCGTTCAGGATGTAGCCGCCGTCCGCGCGCGTCGCCGTGGTGCCGATACGCGCGCGCGCGAGGAGGATGGGCTCTTCGACGTCGGTGCCCGCCTCCGGTTCGGTGATCGCGAGGGAGATGAGGCAGGGCGTTCCCATCCGGTCGCCGCGGCACGATTCGCGGAGTACGCGGTTGATGACGGGAATGTTCCAGCTCGCGCAGAGCGTTCCCACCCCAAGGTAGTGCACCCCTATCACATTGGCGAGCCCCGTGCAGGTCGCCGCGATCTCCTCGAGGAAGGGATACAGGCTTATGAAATCCATCCCGCCCCCGCCGAACATTTTGGGGATCCACCGGGAGAAGATCCCACGCCGGCCGGCCTCGCGGATGAAATTTTCCGGAATATAATCGGGGTCGCGAAACCCCGCGAGGTCGATTTCATTATACACGGGACGCACGGCCTCGTCGACGAACCGGCGCGCGAGGGCGACCGTGCGGCGCATGTCGCGGTACGCGCGGCGCGGCAGGCGCGACAGCGCCTGTATGCCGTTCATCACGTCCTCCACCCGGGGGTCGCGCGCGAGGAGGACGTCCATATGCGTGCGGGAAATTTTCATGGACACGCTCAGTCGTCGATCAGGTTGTGCGGGCCGAAGAGGATGCTCTCGTTCAGCGGGCTGTACTGGTACATGAGCGCCTTCTCCGAAAGGCCGACCGACCGGAGCTGGCGGCATATCTCGTGGTCGGTTCCCAGGGTAAGGCTCACGCCCTTTGTGCTTCGGGTTTCTGCGAACTGGTGGTGAAGGGAGTAAACGTTCCCGCAGAGGGTGACCCCCTCGCGCACCGGGTAGGTCCGGTAGCGAATGATGCCGCCCGGCTTTGTGTGGAGGACGGGTCCGCGCAGGGTGAGGATGTGCGTCTTTTTCTCGGACAGGACGCACTCGGCGGCGTCGCGGCCGCGGGTAATGTCGATCTTCGCGAGTATCTTCGGGTAGCCGTAGAGCTCCACCCCGCCGTAACGCGCGATCTCCGTGGTGACCGGCAGGTGCCATACGTACGCGTCATAGCATTTGCGCCGCATCTGCGAGAGAACCGTGAGGCCCGGAATGGGTCTCTTTCCATAGGACACGATGACCGCGATGCTGAACTCGTTGTAGGGATCGATGTCGGTTTTGCGGTATTCAAAGGCGGTGAATGCGACCAGGCAGCGGCCGGGCATTACCTCCGCCGGGTGCATACGCGGGTCGGGAAGGAAGGGCAGTACCTTCTTCGTGGACGCCGTGAAGATCGCGGTGAGCGAGCTGTTGTCGTAGTAGAATACGGGGAGCCTGAACTCCTTTTTTTTCAGCTTCGACTTCGGCATGCCGAATTCCCACTGCATGATGCCCTTGAAAAGATCCCCCTTCATGACCGCCTCCCGGGCCGCCGCGCGACCCATATTTTTACGACCGTGAAAATAATCCGCGCCCGGGCCTTCGCTGTCAAATAATTTTTATACGATCGTAAAAAAAGTATTGATCTCCGGCGGCGGGGCCTGCTAGAAGTATAGCGGGTGAGGAGGCCGGCCCGGGTATGAAGGGGACATCGATTCGCACGGGAAAGGGGACCCGTCCCAAGCGGGAGCTCACCAGGGAGCGCATCATGGCGGCGGCGCGCGCGGTCTTCGCGCACCATCCCTATCACTCCGCGAGCATGCGGATGATCGGGCGCGCGGGAAAATTCGACCATGCCCTCATCCGCTACCATTTCCCGACCAAGGCCGGGCTTTTCGGGACGCTTCTCGGGGAGGTGTGCGAAGAGCTCGTCGCCGTCAACCGGTCGTGCCTGGAGGGACTTACCGGCATTCCACTGGACAAGGCGCTCGCGCGGTACCTCGACCGGTTCCTGGATTTTCACTTCAAGGATCCCGCCGCGCTCAGGATCATCATGCTGAACATCGCGCTGGCCGACCGCCCCGACGCGATCCCCGGCTATCGGCGCATCCCCGAGGTCCTCACGCGCACGCGCGCGACCTTCGAGGAGGCCCTCCCCGTCCCCGCGCCGCCGGGCGAGACCGCGCGCTACCACTACGCCTTCAATAACCTCCTCATTAACTTCCTGGGGGCCGGGTCGTGCCAGATGATCATCCTGGGGATGAAGGGAAGGGACGAAGAGTACCGCGCATGGGTGAAGGAAACGATGACCTACCTGTTCCTGCCGCCGCTAAAGAGGCTTGCCGGGGAGAACGGCTGAGAGTTCCAGGCGGCTCCTTCCTTCACGTGTCCATGCGTATCGGCATGATGACGTTGGTCGCGCCGCTCCACTGGAGCCTTCGCTGGATGGCAAACGCGGTTTCATTATGCAGCAGGCGGTGATAAAATTTCTCCAGCTGGAACGCGAGCTGTCCGCTGAACACGGTCGAATGCGGAAATTCCTTTCTCACGTCAAGGCAAAGGCCGGTGGCGGCGTCCACGACGTCGGTACCCACGCCCATGCGGTATTCCGCCGGGAAGCCGAGTCGCCGCGCGAGGCCGACATATTTATTGAGCGAGTCCTCCACCGATCTTTTCAGGTCATCCAGCTTGTCCTCGCCCTTGAAAAGCCCCTGGTCGATCACCGCCACGGAAATGAAGATGAAATTTTTATAGAGTCCGGGGAACGAGCTGTTGATATTGAGGAACGTGTGGACGCCAAACCCGCTGTAGCCCCCCACGAGCTGGATTGCGGTCATGTGCTTATTATCTACGGGATCGGTATTCATTTTCCTGATCGTGGGCACGTCTTTCAGGAGCTCGTCGAGCTTGCGCATGTCGGACTGGATGCGGCCGTAGTGCCGGCGTATCCAGTAGCAGAGCAGGATCAGGACCGAGGTGATGACCAGCGTCATCCACCCGCCCTCGGTGAATTTTTCGAACACGGTGATGAGAAGGATGGTGCAGCAGAGGGTGAGTCCCGTGAGGTGTACGGCCAGGTGCCGCTTCCATTTGGCTTCTTTACCCCTATGCATTATGAAAAAGCGCGCCATGCCGAATTCGGAGATCGAGAACGTCAGGAACACGTTTATCGAGTACATAACGACCAATGCCGATATGGACCCGTTGGTATAGAGAAGGAGGCAGAGCGCGGCGATGCCGATCATCACGACGCCGTTGCGCATGGTGAGCCGCTCGGAGAAGGCGGCGAACCGGTGCGGGAACCATGAATCGACCGCCATGTTCGCCATGACCCGGGGGGCGTCGATAAAACCGGCCTGCGCGCCCACGAAGAGCAGGGCGCCCTCCGAAAAAATCGTGACGACCGCCAGCGTGTAGCCGAGTCCCGAGCCGCCGAACATCGCATCGGCCAGGACGGAGTTCAGCGTTTTGCCCTCCATCGGTTTTACATTCCAAAGCAGGTAGCACAGAAGCAGTCCCGCTGCGGTGACCGCAAGCGATGTGGCCATGTAGAGCATGGTACGCTTGCCCGTCTGCACCTTCGGGTCGCGCATGATCTGCAGTCCGTTCGAGACTGCCTCTATCCCGGTGTAGGTGCCGCCTCCCAGCGAATATGCGCGCAGCAATAACATCAAAACCCCGATGCCGCCTATGGCCGACATGTCATGGTGCAATCCCTCGCGTACGGTGCTTACCACCGGGGCGATTTCGCCGACATGACTGAAAATGCCGTATCCGAGCATGACCATATGCGTGCCGATGAACACGAGGAAGATCGGGGCGAGGATGCTGACCGATTCCTTGACGCCGCGGATATTCAGGATTATCAGCACTATGATCAGGACCGATGCGGTCAGTATCTTGAACCGCTGGAATTCAAGGGGCATGTAGCTGAAGAGCGCATCGACGCAGGATGCGATCGAAACCGTGATGGTCAGGATGTAGTCGACGATGAGGGCGCACCCCGAAACGACGCCGGCGCGTTTCCCCAGCATATGGGTCGCGACGATATACCCGCCCCCGCCGTGGGGAAAATGCTCGATGATCCGCGAGTATGCATAGGATATGATAAATACGGTCAGGGACGTGGCGACTACGAGGAACATCGCCAGGTAGGCATGCTCCCCAAGCGACCTGAACGCCTCCTCGGGGCCGTATGCCGACGAGGAAAGGCCGTCCGCGCCCAGCCCTATCCATGCGAAGAAGGGTATGAGCGCAAGCTTGTGGAAAATACCGGGATCGTTGAAATCGCGCGGCTTGCCGAATACCGCGAGGGAAAGCTTTTTTAAAAATGGCTGGTTATTGTCGGGACTGTTGTTGCTCAAAACTCTATCCTCCCGAAGGGACTGCGGGCGCAAAAAAAACCGCCGGCGTGGCAGTTTAATCACTGTCGAATGCCCTTCCAAAAGCCTGCGAAGTTAGCTGACGGGCTCGGGCATGGAAGTACCCTATCCAAATGAATTCGCCCCGAAAAGGTGGGTCCTCCGCATCCATGCTTTGCATGGATTTAGGCTGTGAGAAAGTTCATTAAACTATCCGCGTCGAAAAGTCAAGTCAAATGGGAATTTACGGGCCGAGGTATTCCTCCTGCGTGAGCCACAGCTCCTCGATCCGGTACATGTGCCAGTGGTCGTGCATGAGGATGTGGCGGATGAGAATGGGAAGGGTGTACTGGCGGTACTCCGGGTGGCTCCCCTCCTTGGCGAAATCGGCGGGGTGAAGGGTGCGGATGGCGTCGAGCTGGCGCTTCCGCCATTCGTCGAATTTGGCGAGGGAGTCCGATAGTACGATTTCCGCCTTCGCGACCGGTTTCGAATCGTCGGGAATGAAGGGCACGAACGCCGGGGCCTTCTCGTCCCTGAAGCGGATGATGCGGCCATGGAGCATGGGCTGTGTCTGGGCGAGGTGCTCGACGTGCTCGCCGATGCTCCAGAAGCCCGGCCTGCGGCGCGCGGCCGCCTCCCCCGGGGCGATGGAACCCGCAAGCTCGCGCAGGATCCCGGGGGATTTTTCCAGGGAAAGTATTATGCCTTCAAGGTCCAGCTGCATGGTTTCCTCCTCTGCGCCGGCCGCAACACCGGGCGCGGCTCTTGAACGGACGGGATGCGACCTCCAATTTAACAGTAATGAAAGAATATGAAGTTTAGGTGAATAAGTCGAGCGATTTATCGGCCCCCAAAGACGTTCGGTCCAGCGCGGTGACGATAGCCCTGCTTAATTAATCCGGAATTGGGCGCTTGACAACGTCATAGATCCGTATCATGATGCAATCACCTTCATTTACAGTCTCCCGCTCATGCGCACTGGCATCGCCTGGAACTAAAAAAAGTCCGGCGACATGATATACGCTCAAGTTCCGATTCGACGGGTGACCGGCAGGAACCGCCCCTGCGGAAACCGGCCGTGGCGTGTTATTTGGAGAGGAATGCACATGGACGAGTCAGGCGCGAAACACATCCTGTTGGTGGAGGACGAGTTTCATATCGCCCTGGCCATGGCATCCACGCTCGAAAAGCTCGGCTACCGGGTGCTTACGTCCGCGAGTGGAGAGGAAGCGATCGAGACCGCACGCGAAAAGCCGGCGATAGATCTCGTCCTCATGGACGTGGACCTTGGACCGGGAATGGACGGAACGGAGGCGGCGCAGATAGTGATTGGCGTGCGCAACGTGCCCGTGGTATTCCTCTCGAGCCATACGGATCCGGAAATCGTCGGGAAAACCCGGAAAATAGCCTCGTATGGATACGTGGTGAAGAATACCGGTCCCGCCGTGCTCGACGCGTCGATCAGGATGGCCCTCAAGCTGTTCGAGGCGCACGAGAAATTAACAAAAAGCGAGCAGAAATTCCGCTCTTTCTTCGAACAGGCAGCCGTGGGTGTCGCCGAGGTCGACGCCCGTACGGGACGTTTTCTGACCGTCAACAACAGGCTTTGCGATATCATGGGACATGGCGCCGATGAGCTGCAGGGCTTCGTGTTCAACGACCTGGTGCATCCCGAGGAAAAAAAACGCGATCTCAAGAAACGCTCAAAGGTCACACACTACGAATTAGAGGAGCTCGCCAGGGAACGGCGCTACCTCCACAAGAACGGCTCGACGGTCTGGGCCAATACTGCCGTCGCCGCGCTGCCCGCGGTGGGAAAGGGGCCGGCGAGTTACCTCGTCGTATTCGAGGATGTCTCCGCGCGCGTGGGCATGGAACAATCCCTGCGCGATCACGAGGAAAGGCTCAGGGACGACCTCACCGAGCGCATGAAGGCGGAGCGGGCCCTGCACAAGGCCGAGGAGCAGTACCGCACCCTCGCCGAGGACATGCCCGCGTTCATCACTTCTTTTCTCGCGGACGGTACGATTACCTACGTCAACCGCGCCCTTGCCGACCATGCCGGCAGGTCCCAATCGGAGATGATCGGCATGAACGTCTTCGATTTCATGCCGGCAGACGTGCGCACCATGGTGAAAGAACGCCTGGGCTCGCTGACGGCTGATTCGCCCGTGGAACGGCATGAGCAATTCGAGAAATCAGGGCACGGTGGCGCGCTATACCAGCAGTGGACAAACCGCGGCTATTTCGACGAACGCGGCTCCATAACACATTTCCAGGCGATCGGGTACGATATCACCGAGCACAAGCTGGCCGCGGAAAAACTGCGCAGGAGCGAAGCCCTGCTGAACGCGACGCAGCGGCTTTCCGGCGTGGGTGGATGGGAGTGGGACACGGTATGCAAGGCGATGTACTGGACCGAGGAGACGTACCGGATACACGGATTAGATTCTGCGAGCATCGGAGAAGGGTCCACTGCGCACATAGAAAAAAGCGTTGAATGCTATGATGTGGATGACCGTCCGGTGATACTTGACGCATTTCAACGCTGTACCGGGGAGGCCGTGGCCTACGATCTGGAGTTCCCTTTCACGGCAATGGACGGCGCCCGCAAGTGGATTCGTACCTCGGGTATGCCGGTAGTAAAGGAGAACCGTGTCGTAAAGGTGGCCGGCACCATCATGGACATCACCGGGCGCAAACGTATCGAACGGGACCTGGAAGGCGCCCTCGAGGAAAAAGCGGCGCTCCTGCGCGAGCTCCAGCACCGGGTCAAGAATACCTTCGCCATGATCTCCTCGCTCATCCAGATCGAATCGGGCAGGGCGGGTTCGGGTGCGGTACGCACGGTGCTCGAGGATTTGCTGGGCAGGATCGGGTCGTTGAACGAGCTGTATGCGATGCTCCAGCCGTCGGGCGAGACCGCGCGGGTGGCCCTGGACGAATACTATCGCCGGGTGATCGCATCGCTGGGGCGGATGTACCTCTCGGGGTCGCGCGGGGTCGCGATAACGAACCGCATTTCTCCCGTCCAGGTGAACGTGAAATCGGCGACATCCGCGGGGCTCATCCTGAACGAGCTCCTGACGAATGCGCTCAAGTACGCATTTCCCGGCGGAAGGGCCGGCACGGTGGAGGTGACATTGGAAAATCGGGGGGCCGATTTCGAGCTCACCGTGAGCGACGACGGCGTCGGGATGCACGAGGGCTTCGACCCGGGGGCGCATACGGGCCTGGGCTTCACGATAATACGGATGCTCGTTAAGCAGTTGGCGGGCTCGTTCACGTTCGAGCGGGGCGCGAAGACGGAATTCCGGGTCAAGGTTCCGATAGACTAGGCCGGCAGACATGCGCCTCAACCTGAGCATCGCGCTGCTCTTGTGGCTGGTGTCCGGTTTCGCATCGGCGCAGCCGCGTATCGCGCAACAAATCTTATGGTCTGTAACGCTCTGTAGGGCGGGATTCACCGCCACGGGAATCATCTATTTCTTCATGGCGTCCGCGATCGCCGCGGTGATACTCCGAATCGCGAAGGGGCGGCAGAAGCATGCGCGGGAGAACGGCGTGACCTCCCGCACGTGCCTGAATGGGACTCCCGCCCGACTTGAGCTGTGAAAAAGACTTGAACGAAGGACGCGGTTTCCGCCTAACGCGCAGCCGCCGGCTCCAGCACCAGCAGTTCTTTCAGGTCCTTTGCGTCGCGGAAATGCGCCTTCACCTGCTTCCCGGCGGCCCAGGTATCGGCCTGGTCGGCGTACCAGCGGCTCTTGTAATGCCCCGACTGGCCGGGCGGGCTGATAACCGTGATCGAATCAAGGTCGGCCATGTCGACGACGATGCGGATGGCGGCGCCGCTGTTCATCTCGAAGGGACGCGCCCGTTCGTACCATCCCGCGTGGATCGTAAAATCGTCGCCGGGATAGGAAACGGGATCCAGATTGTAGAAGGGGAGGACCTTCCCGAGCGGGTGGCGAATGGTCATGGTATGCACCCTGCCCCAGGCCCATTTTGCGGGATTAGCGCCGCAGCGCGCAGTGAGGGAGGCGACGCCGTCTTTCATCGCCTTGAGCACCTGGTCGTCCCGGGTCTCCCTGGCCGCGGTTACGGGATCGTCCCAGATGAAATTCGCGTTGTCATCCATGTACCTGATAAGCCACTGCGCGGGTATCGTCGAGTGGAGGTCCTTGAAAAGCTCCTCCACCTGCTTTTTCCCGATCCGGTTATCGAGCGGGTTCTTCATGAGAAAGGTAAAGAATTCGTTGAAGAGCGCGGCCTGAACACTCTCGAGCTCCATCGCGCAATTCCATTTTTCCAGGAGCGCCACGTACGTGTCGAGCCCCTCCTTTCCCTTGCATATCCTTACTATATGTGGAACCCAGCGCTGCGCCACGTTCGAGACCGTATCGAGCTGCATCGCGCGGATCTCGTCCGGGCTGAACTTTTCCTTCGCGCCGGCCATCTGCTCGAAGCGGTAAGGGCGCGCGAAGAAGAAATAGGAGGTCGCGTAAAAGTCGGCGGGCTCGGGCATCTGGTTGAACGAGCCAAGGTATCCCTTGCGCGGGTTCAATGAATACGCCTGGCGCTCGAACGGGACATAGCCCGTCCAGTCATACTCTCCCTTTTCGCCCGGGCGAGGCAGGGGATTCGCTCCGGCTTTCCTAACCGGGAAGGTCGTGATGTACTGGTAGCCTATGTTCCCGTATACATCTGCGTAGCCCACGTGCACGCTCCCGCCGCGCGCGACCGCGAGCGCCGCACGGAACTCGTTGAAGTTCTTCGCCCGGTTGAGCTGGAGGAAGCACTGCATCACGCCGCAGTCGCCCTGGAGCCCCGCCCACATCATGGTGCAGTTTTCGGGCATCCCCGGCACCACCTCGGAGATGACGGGGCCGTGACGCGAAATCCGTACCACGATTTTCTCTTCCTTGAAGTCGGAGCCGTCCTTGATGCGTATGGTGTCTTCTATTATAGTGAATTCCTTCCAGCCGTTCTCGGTCAGGTACTGTTTCGGGTTGTCGGGGTTCACCTTCTCGGTAAAGTAATCGAGGTTGTCGCCGTTACCCACGGTGATGCTCCATGCGAAATGCCCGTTGAACCCGACGGCATGGACGCCGGGCAACCCGGGTATCGAACCCCCCAGTACGTCATGCGCTCCCCCCTTTAAGTGCACAAGATAGAAGAGCGAGGGGATCGCCGCCTCCAGGTCCGGGCTCCCGGTGAAGACGGGCTTGCCTGTCGTGGTGCGCGAACCCGCGAAGATCATCCAGTTGCTCGCGCGCACCTTCATGGGATAGGGCAGATATAATTCCTCGTGGGTATCGGTGACGGTCACTATGGGAGCGCCCTCCGGGACGTCGCAGCGCGCGATCGGCAGGGGTTTCGACTCGCCCGAAGAGACCATCGGCGCATCCGCGGGGACCCAGGGCAGAAGCTGCCTGAAGACCTCGCTTCCCGTGTTCTTGAAAATCTGGTAGAGGAGAGGCTTCACTTCCCTCTGCGCGTTCAGCCGGTACGACATGAGCAGGCCGCAGACGATGCTGTCCGCGGGGAGCCAGGGCTGCGGTTTCGCGCGGAGTATCACGTACTCGCTGGGGAGATTTTTCCCCGACGCGATGCAGGCGTTCACCCCGCGGGTGTAGGCGTCCACGATCGATTTCGAGGCGGGGTCCAGGCGCGTGTACTCTCCCTGGGCGGCGCGGTAGAAGCCCATGGTCTTGAAGTATTTATCGGTTTTCACGGTGGCATTCCCCAGGAGCGTGGAGAGCTCGCCCCGGCCCGCGAGGCGCGTGAGGTCCATCTGGAAAAGCCGTTCCCGCGCGATGATGTACCCCTGCGCGAAGAAAAGGTCTTCATCGGATTGGGCAAAGATGTGGGGGATGCCATGTTCATCGGTCCTGACCTCCGCCTTCGCCTTGAGTCCCTCCAGCGTTTCGGTTCCCGAGTAGGAGGGGATGCGTATCCTGAAAAATATCTGTATTGAAATTATTAGTGCGACGACGAGAACGGCGACGATGCCTGAAACGATGACGAGTATCTTTTTTATTTTCGGCTTCATGGATTCCTCCCTTGCGAGTGAAAAAGGCGCGAATGTCGGATTCTAAACTGAATGCGGCTGAATGTCAACATACATAAACCGGCAGGGGCGGCGAAGGCGATGGGGGCTGATGCGCGTAGCGGCGGGCGGGGAAATGCCCTGGGGAAGTAATGCCATACCGCGTACAGAAGCATGGGGTCAGTACATGCCGATACTTCGAAGAATTGTTCCCTGTTTATGAAGGTTCCGGTCTTGTTTTTTATTTTTCCAGCAAATCTCCCAGCAGATCGACCCGCTCACGAGCTTTTGCCCGAGCGACCAGCCAGAGGGCCGAACATAGTTATACCTGCCCACTTCTATTTCCTGTACGATTTCGTCCAAGTACCGATACACTGCAATCGCCACGAATTTCGAGACAGTGAATTTACCAAACTTACGCAAATCCGTAACCAGCTCATTCTCCGCTTTCGAGTAATACATCGGAAAACAGTGCCACCGCTTCTCCGGGTCGTGCCCCTGGTACTTCACGAGCGAAAACCCTCCAGGGTATCGGTGGTGATCGCGGACGACCCGCATGAGCAGGCGAATGATCACCTCCCGGCGAGGAATGTCCAGGCGCACGGCCGCTGCGCTGATTCTGTCAAGCACGTCGAAATGGATATTAAGCGATGTCCTCAGCATGGCGTCCTTCTCCGGGACTGATTTCCAACCGCATATCCTTCATCCGATCGGGGAGTGAAAAATGATGAAGAAAAGCATATCCGGATACAAAAACCGGAATAGCTTTTAATCGTACCCCTGTATGCTCGATTAGCCCCGCTTATCCCGGGCGCACGATCACGGCGAGGGGTTGGGGTCCGATTAAATCGAAAAATTTCAGCTGAATTTCTTGACAATCGGGCGCGAAAGGTAAATCGATTGCTCGATAGGCAGACGGCTCAAATACAGCCTTGGAACGGTGCCCGCAATGGAAATGGAAAGCTCTCCCAGATCGCTCAATTTCATCGAGGAGATCATCGAGGAGGACCTGCGTACCGGCAAGAACGGGGACACGGTGCTTACCCGCTTCCCGCCCGAGCCCAACGGTTACCTTCATATCGGACACGCCAAATCAATATGCCTGAATTTCGGCCTTGCGAAGAGATACACGGGAAAGTGCAACCTACGGTTCGACGACACCAACCCCGATAAAGAAGACGTCGAATACGTCGACTCCATCAAGGAGGACGTCGAGTGGCTGGGATTCAAATGGAACGCGGAGCCGTTCTACGCATCCGATTATTTCGGACAGCTCTACGAGTGGGCGGTGATGCTTATAAAGAAAGGCAAGGCCTTCGTCTGCGACATGAGCGCCGAGGAAATCGCCGCGACGCGCGGAACGCCCACCCAGCCGGGCGCGGAAAGCCCGGGAAGGAAACGCAGCGTCGAGGAAAACCTCGAACTCTTCGAGAGGATGAAGCGCGGCGAATTTCCCGACGGCGCAAAGGTCCTGCGCGCGCGCATCGACATGGCATCTCCCAACATGCATATGCGCGACCCGGTCATGTACCGCCTCAAGCGCGCGGAACACCACCGCACCGGCAGCGAGTGGTGCATCTACCCGATGTACGACTACGCCCACGGCCAATCTGACTATATTGAAGGAATCACGCATTCCATCTGCACCCTCGAGTTCGAGGTGCATCGGCCTCTCTACGACTGGTTCCTCGATCAGATCGCGGAGCCGGGGAAGATTCGCCCGCGGCAGATCGAGTTCGCGCGCCTTAACCTCACCTATACCGTGATGAGCAAGCGCATGCTGCTCCGGCTCGTGAAGGAGGGCTTCGTCAAGGGCTGGGACGATCCGCGCATGCCCACAATTGCCGGGATGCGGCGGCGCGGCTACACGCCCGAGTCGTTGCGCGCGTTCGCCGCGACGATAGGCGTCGCCAAGCGCGATACGGTCGTCGATATGGCGCTCCTTGAGCACTGCGTGCGCGACGACCTGAATAAAAAAGCCCGCCGCGTCATGGGCGTCGTCAACCCGCTTAAAGTGATTATCGAAAATTATCCCGAAGGCAAGACCGAGGAATTCGAGGTCAAAAACAACCCTGAGGATGAATCGATGGGGACGCGCAAGGTCCCGTTCTCGCGCACCCTCTACATAGAGCGCGAGGATTTCATGGAGAATCCGGTGAAGGGCTTCTTCCGCCTCTCACCCGGCAAAGAGGTGCGCCTCAGGGCCGCTTACCTCGTCACCTGCACGGGAGTTATAAAGGATGAAAAAGGGGGGGTCGCCGAAATACGATGCACCTGCGATCCCGCCTCGCGGGGAGGGGATGCGCCCGACGGCAGGAAGGTCAAGGGAACCCTTCATTGGGTATCGGCCCCCACCGCCGTGGAGTCCGAGATACGCCTCTATGACAGGCTGTTCACCAAGGAGGACCCCGCCACGACCCAGGAGGGCGTCGACTTCACGACAAACCTCAATCCGGATTCGATGAAGACCGTCACCGGTCTCGTCGAGCCTTCCGTGAAAGAATACGGTCCCGGGGCGATCTTCCAGTTCGAACGCCTGGGCTATTTCAGCATGGATCCAGATTCCACGAAGGAGCGCCCGGTATTCAACAGGACCGTAAGCCTTAAGGATTCGTGGACGAAATCGGCACAGGGTGCGAAGTAGGGGCGCATCGGCCCCCCCTCGACTCGACAGCCGCAAAAATATTTGCCGCCCACACCGCCTATATTCAGCATCCACTTTCCTTGCCTTTCCGGGTTTTGCCGCTATGGGTGTGAATATCCTCCGCGACGGGAAGCGCCGCCGGGGAGGTCGCCATGCGCATGAATAGAACAATGGAGAATATTTCGGGATTGAAATGGTAAGGCTCCGCCCGTGTCTCCATTCCCTCACGCGTCACCACAATCTCACGTCCGCGGCGTCCAGGGGGTGCGCGCGCAGCTTGAAGAGGTAGATGCTGAGCAGCCCCTTTATCGCGGCCTTTACGCGGCTGGGATCGCCCATGCACACGCGGCAGTGCGGATGGACCACCCTGTTCCTTTTGTATCCTTCCCTGATCTCGTGCGCAAGATTCGATCGCAGTATTTCGTTCAGGGGGGAATCGTTGACGTTCCCGATTGAAGTCTTTCCGTCATAGTCGACACAGCACAGCGTCACCCTGCCGTCCTGCAAAACCCCGATCCGGTTCAACGTGTACCCGCAACAACCGATCCTGACGGGATGGATCTTTTTCGCGGTAAACGCGTTTCCCCAGTCGGCGATGAGCTGGATGTAAATCTTAATCCTGTCGTTGATCCAGAGGTTCCTGGACCTGTTCAAATATAATTTCCGCAGAAGCCGGTCGACGCGGCCCGCATCGTGTTCTTCGTGCAGGGTCCGTCTCACGTCGCCCGCCAGTGAGACCAGCTTCTCCCTGAACCTCGTTTCCCGCACGTTCACCCCTATGGTTCCGTCCAGGTCGAAGAACTTCCTGGAGGAGGTGTTCATGAGGGTGAGGGTGACCGGAAAGCGGGCGTTCCCGTGCATAAGGGCCAGCGCGTCCAGGATTGCCGCGTAATAGTCTTCAAACTTCACAACCGATCCCCGCGAGGAGTGCTCCCCGGCGTCCGTCGTTTCAAGGGAGATGCTCAGGGTATCGGGATGGGCATTTATTATCTGCCGGGTAACGTCCGGGGTAAGCAGCGATCCGTTCGTGCACAGCGCGGCCTCCAGGCCCCTCGATTTCACGTACTCGATGGCCCGGTATATGTTTTCCGCCATGAGCGGTTCGCCCAGCAGGTGAAAGGCGATCCTCCCGGAAATTCGTGTATCGGCGATCTCGTCTATGACCCTTTTAAAAAGAGTAAAATCCATCTCACCCGGGGCGCGGTTGGTCCGGTCGATGGGGCAGAAGTTGCACCGGAAGTTGCACTTGTTCGTCAACTCGATGAAGATAGTGTGGATGTCGAGGGGGTGGGTCAAATTGGGTTCTCCATTCAAATATCCGAACATCACATGGTACGGAATAAGGTGCGACCGGCAAGCATTTTAAGGAAAGCGTATCGGACCATGCGGATACGACGGGCCTTTATAGACGGTTATTTTTCCACGTAGATATATTTCAGCACCCACCCTTCGTAGCCGTCGACGAAGAAGAGCTCGTATCTGCGCCCGTTCTTCGTGACTTTGTACACGTACCCCGTGTTGCCGGGATTCATCTGGATCCGCAGGGCCGAGGAGACGACGTCGCCGTCCCGGAGCGACGCCACGCCGTGGTCCGGGTCGAAGAAGATTTCGCGGATCGCGGGATCGTTCGCAAGCGCGTGGATGATCGACGTGCGTATCCGGTGGGATTCGGTCGGGGTGTTCAGGGCGAAATCCGCATAGATGTAGCGGCCTATCGCGTTCAGGTCCTTCGCGCGCACGGTTTCCAGAAATTTCCTGAAATCGATTTTATCGGTCCTCTTCGCGTCGGGGCCGTTGTACGCGATCTTGATGCTCGTGACCCTGTCGTCCCTGGCTTCCAGGCTGAAGTTGCCGTTCCGGTGGTACGCATAGTAGACGACGTTCTCCACGGGCTTCCCGGTGGCCTCGTCCACCGCCGGGGTTTTTTTATCGGGCTGTCCGTATCTTTCGATCACCGTGCGCACGGGATCGCCCAGGTCGATCCCGCCCAGCCCCAGCCCCCGGGGATTGCTCTTCCCCTCGAGCTGGATCGCCCATATGAGCTCGGGCCTGGTGTTATCGGCGGTGACTATCAGGACGTGGTCGCTCATTTTATACACGTGGGACACGTACCCGTCGTCGAACTTATGCGTTTTTATCGGCGCGCCAAGCTGGTTCGTGGGATTGGAAATGTTCTGCCCGATCTTGAAGCCGTAGAGCATGAAGACCATGTCGGCGTGGAGGGGGAGGGTGAGGAGAATTGTGATTGTAGCTACGGTAATGATTTTGAGTAGTTTCATGGTGGGTGATCCGTGGTTACGCACCCGCGTCCAGTTCGCGACGGGCGGATTCCATGCACAGGACAGCTTCATTACGCCAATATGCAATGGTCTTTTCGCGAAGGGAGTCAAGGGTCATATGAGGATGCCGTCTCTGCGGATTTCACTGCGCAGGGGAAGCACCGAATACATGCCATGTTCCCATGATTCGCTGTCCACTACCACGGTCGAGAGGTTCGTACCCATTTCCAGGTTGATTTCGAACACGATGTCGGTAATTCCATGACGCTCTTCCCGGGTAAGAAGTCGCCTGGTGAGGACGAGAATATCCGCGTCCGATTCTTCGTCGCCATCACCCCGGGCGACCGAGCCGAAGAGAATCATGGTCTCGACGTCGAAGTGCGCGGTGATCTTCGCCTTGGCGGCTTTCAGGGCCGCCTTGATTTTCGGATCGATCGATGTTTCCGTAAGGGTGGTCATGGGGTATTTCTTCCCGCTGCGATTCGAATTGTATCGGTTGATGAGGGGATGTCAACAGGAAAACCCTTTGTAGATTGCTTGCGCAGGGGCATGCGATTCCTGTTTATACCGCCTTCTTGAATTGCACATAGCGCCTCTCAAGAAATCCCTGGTCCGGGCGTTCGCTCTCGTGGTAGGGAAGGATGATCTTTGTTTCATGCAAGCCCTGCAAGCCGTGTTTCAGCATAGGGCCGTCTTGCTCCTTGAGTATGTCGGCGCGGATTTCTATCCGGTAGTCCGGGTTGATGCCCAGGAAATTCCCGTCATACGCTGTATGGTGGAGCTTGCTTAGGGAAAGATTTATTATGTTTATTGATTTATAACTATTTTCTAAGGTCGATTTTATTAGTGATACAATAAAGCGCAGCCCTTCTTAAGAATTCTCCCTTATTAATATCAAAATCTATACAATAATAATCTATCAGCTTATTTTCTTCTGCGGAGAAAGCGACTGTTGGTCTTATCAGCTTTTCTTCTTTAGGATTCTTCTCTTTCATAAATGCGAAAATACCTGCCAATTAAATCAATGTCAATCATGAATATTTTCGAATTTTGCTTGACGTATTTACGTAAATACGTATTATTCGATTTGATTTAATTTATATCACTTTAAAATACTTGATTATAAAATGATATTGAATGATGGTGTCTTTCAAATATGAATAGAAATATCCTGCTCGTCGAGCCCGATTATAAGACAAAGTATCCTCCCGTCGGGCTCATGAAAATTTCTTCTTATCATAAACAACTAGGCGATAATGTTTTTTTCCATAAGGGAATTAATGCTTCTTATCCCTTTTTGCAACAGTGGGATAGAGTTTACATCTCAACACTTTTCACCTATAATTGGAAAATTACTGTCGATACGATTAATTTTTACAAAGCTATCATTGATGACATTGATAGGATTAAAGTTGGGGGGATATTAGCTACTTTAAAATATGATGATTTATGGGAAGCTACTGGCGTTGTACCAATTAAGGGGCTTCTTAATAGGCCGGGCATGCTGGGAGATGATAATGAAATTATAGTTGATGAACTAATCCCAGACTATTCGCTATTCAATGACACGCCATTTAAATATTCACTAGTAGGCGATAGTTACCTGGGTTATAGCACGCGCGGCTGTAAAAATAAGTGCAAATTTTGTGGAGTACCTGAAATCGAGCCACAATTTCAAGACTATATAAACATAAAAGAATACGTGAATGGCATAAAAAACAAGTATGGTGAAAAAACGCATCTTGTATTGATGGATAACAATATCCTTGCATCAAAGTCATTTAATAAAATAATTAGAGATATTATGGAACTTGGATTTGAGAAAAATTCTAAGCTCAATAATAAACAGAGGCATGTCGATTTTAACCAAGGTGTAGATGCCAGAAGAATTGATGAAAAAAACATACATACGTTAGCAAAGATAGCTATAAATCCCCTTAGAATTGCATTTGATTCGATAAAGCTTGAAAGTGTTTATCGGAGAGGTGTAGAACTTGCTGCACAAAACGGAATTCAGAACCTTTCTAATTATATTCTATATAATTATAACGATAGTCCAGAGGAATTGTGGAAACGTCTTGAGATAAATATACAGCTTAATCGTAAATACGGTTTAAATATTTATTCATTTCCTATGAAATATATTCCGCTGTTGGATACTAATAGAAAATATATTAGCAGCCCAAATTGGAATTGGCAGTTCATTAGAGGAGTTCAAAGAATTCTTAATGTATTAAAAGGTGCAGTGATGCCTAGAGAAGATTTCTTTTATCGTGCATTTGGTGAAAGCGAAAAAGAATTTCGAGAAATACTTTACATGCCTGAATCAATATTAATGAATCGCGGTAGGGAACTACAAACGGCAGAGATCGATTGGAAGAATAAGTTTAGAAAACTAACACAGAACGAAAGGGATGAATTGCTTTCCATCTTATGTGGCAACCCATCGAGAAAAGGTTTGATGAATTCAATTGCGTCTATAAAAAATAAAAAATTACATTCGATCCTTACATATTATATCCCCAAAAGACCTGAAAAGAACGATTACAGTGCATTATTAGATTTAGAGGCTTAGGAATTCTATATGAAATCACAATCATCGTTTAAAGCTGGTATGTACCTTCTTGAGACATTAACTTCTGGAATGTATAATGATCCATTGTCGATTTATCGCGAGTATATTCAGAATGCAGTAGATTCTATTGATGCGAGTCTAGATAAAAGGGGCAAGCAAGTTAATGTCACTCTTTTCCCAGAAGATAAACGAATAGTAATTTATGATAATGGTCCGGGCATTAAGGCTCGCAAGGCAGAAGAAGTATTGAGCGGAATAGGAAGTAGCAATAAAGCTGGAAGAGGCTATCGTGGTTTTAGGGGTATCGGACGTCTCGGTGGTATTGCATTTAGCAATAGAGTCATTTTTAGGACAAAGGCGAAAGGAGAAGATGTTGAATCTACTCAAATATGGGATTGTGCAAAACTTCGTGAGTTTATCTCCAATCCATCCAATTCATTATTATCGATACACGATCTCTTCGAATCATCAACAACCTTTGAAAAGTCGAAATCTCAAGATATTAATAAATCTTTTTTTGAAGTTACTCTTGACCGGGTTGCTAGTTTTAGAAATTATATATTTGACTTAAAAAAAGTACGAGAGTACATCTCACAAGTAGCCCCTGTAAACTATAATGATAATATATTTTAACATA
>SCSX01000061.1 GCA_004297825.1 Spirochaetota bacterium | reverse complement strand
TGAAATATATTGAGGATCAAGGCAAGGAGCCCACAGATACCGACTTTAAAACTGATGATGATCTTTAGTCGGCTTTAGCCGAACACGAAGCCACCGCCTTCAGGCGGTGTGTGGTTCACTATTTGACATAGGGTGCCACGCAGCCGTTTGGAATCAAAAATTTAAAGGGGAGGTTCATTATGTTTCGATTCAAGAGCAGGATGGAAACGACGGTGTTCGCGGCCGTCGTGTTGCTCGGCATGGCCGTATTCAGTATATCGGCGCGGGCTGCGACCGTTATTGAAACGACGTATGCGGCAACGGGTTCATTGGCGACCAGTACGGTAGTCATTAAAAACGAAGCGGGCGCGGATCTCTACAAGATCTATTACCCCGCGGCTTTAAGCGGGAATCATCCCATCGTGGTGTGGGGCAACGGATCCGATGCGGATTGTCTCGATTATGACGCCTTGCTCACTCACCTGGCCTCATGGGGATTCGTCGTCATCGGTAATTTCGATACCGCCGTGGGTACGGGGGAGGCGATAATCGAAACCATGAATTACCTGGTCGCGCGCAACGGCGATCCGGCGAGCATTTTTTATCAAAAGCTCGATGTGGGGAACATAGGCCTGGCGGGCCATTCCCAGGGAGCGGGCGGGGTGGTGAACGCGGCCACGAATTTCACCGAGGGCGACATGGTGACCACCCTTGTCCCGGTGTCTCTGCCCGCGCTCAAATGGTGCGATGCGGAGGATATCTATGACACCTCGCTGGTGGACGTTCCTGTTTTCTTCACGCGCGGCAACGGCATGCTTGATGGAATAATCGCACCGCTTGCGGATGTGCGCGCCGCCTACAACGCGCTTCCTTCCGGGGTGGGAGCCGCTATGGGAACCTGCAAGGGGACGGATCACAATACCATCCAGGGGAATGGCGGGAAGCTGCGCGGCTATGTAACCGCCTGGCTGCGGTATCAGCTTGCGAATGATGCCACGGCGAGAAATGCATTTGCCGGAACCAGTCCGGAGTTGCCCGGCAACACCACTAATTGGAAGGACGTGGCGGTCAAGAGCCTTCCGTAAGATACGGTATTGCGGCGGTTGTATCATCTTTAATCCTGGAATGTTCCCCGGGCGGAGTCTCAGGCAGCGTCCTGACAACGCCCCGGGGAACAAGGTTGCGGACGCGTACGGTTAACGCAGCCTATTTTGTCTGATGTGCGATATGGGAAAAGGAATAGTACCGCACCCAGGACAAACGCACGGAAGTATCGGACGGCCGGGGTGAGCATCACGTGAAAGATAAATCGGGGAGCATAACTATGAAAACAGAAGACATAAAAACCATCGCTGTCATAGGCGCAGGGGATATGGGTCACGGCATAGCGCAGTTATGCGCCAGTGCGGGCTTCAAGGTGTGTCTATACGATATCAAACAGGAATTCGTGGACAGGGGCATACGCAAAATAAGGGACAGCCTTGCGAAGCAGGTTGCTAAAAAGAGGATGGACGAGAGTGATCTCGAAAGGGTCATGAGCGCTATTCTGGGGTTCACGTCCCTTAAGGATGCCGTACGGGATATCGATTATATGATCGAGGCGGTCCCGGAGATACTCGATCTTAAACAAAAGGTGTTCAGGGAGATAGATGAATACGCGCCCCCGCACGCCATTCTCGCGTCCAATACATCGAATATGAATATCACCGGGATGGGGGCCGCGACCCGCAGGCCGGAAAAGGTCCTGGGCGTGCACTTTTTCAATCCCGTGGCCATGATGGCGCTGGTTGAAGTCATCCGGGGCGCGCACACCACCGAGGAAACAATGCGGGTGAGTTATGACCTGGTTTCCGGTTTGAAAAATCTGAAAGGCCCCATGGTACCGGTCAGGGTGGAGAAGGATACACCCGGGTTCATTTTCAACAGGGTCAATGCGCCTGTCGGACTGTTTCTTTCCGAGCTCTACGACAGGGGGCTCGTGGTCCCGGAGGCGGTCGATGCCAGGCTGCGGGCGCTCGGGGCTCCCATGGGACCCTATGAGCTCATGGATTACACCGGGCTCGATGTAAACCTGCACGGCATGGAATATTTCGGGACGACCCTCTCTCCGGAATTCAAGCCGGGGGGATGGCTGAAATCCCTGATCCAGTCCGGGATGCTGGGAAAAAAATCAGGAAAGGGTATCTTTGCCTGGCCCGGGGGCGATAGGCCCGCGATCGATTTAAGCAAGGCGGACCGCGATTTCGATCCAATGGATCTCGTATGCCTTCAGGTCAATGAGGGGACCAAGCTCCTGGAAGCGGGAGTGGCATCCAGTGCGGCCGAGATAGACAAGGCCTTGATCAACGGCGGGGGATCGGTGATCGGACCCTTTGCCCTTGCCGGGGGCATGGGATGGGAAAAGGTTGCGGCGCGGTGTGAGGCGATTTCGCAATGGATAGGGCTGAAGTGGTTCATGCCCACCGAGATGCTGAAAAACGGGGATTTAAAAATTTGATCGGCCTGCAAGTCAGGTGATCGACAGGAGCGGGGAGCCATATGAATAATTCGTATATCGACGTAGCAACAAATGATTCCATCACGATCATTACCCTTAACCGTCCGCCGGCGAATTCGATAAATGTCGGAATCAGGGTGGAGCTGAATCGCGCAATAAGCGAGCTGGAGAAAAGCCGGGACACGAGGGCGGTTATAATCACCGGGTCCGGTGATAAAGGGTTTTGTGCGGGAATGGACGTTTCGGATGCGGCGAATATCGGCATGGGGCCCGACGGAAACGAGGTGTTTAACCGCATCGAGCGTATGTCAAAACCCGTGATCGCGGCGGTCAACGGATATGCCCTGGGCGGGGGGTGCGAGCTTGCGATGGCGTGCCATTTCCGCATCATGACGGACAATCCGAAAGCGGTTATCGGTTGTCCCGAACTGAACCTCGGCATCACCCCCGGGTGGGGCGGCATTCAGCGGCTGCCCAGAATCGTGGGAAGGTCGAAGGCGCTGGAGATGATTCTTTTCGGTACGCGGCTTTCATCCCGGGAGGCGCAGGACGCGGGACTGGTGGACCGCGCGGTGCCGGCGGCCGATCTGATGAAGGTGGCGGTGGAATGGGCGCAGGCGCTGGCCAAACGGCCGCCCCTGGCGGTCGCCGCCGTATTGAACGGCATGAGCGTGGGGTTGGAAAAGGGACTGGAGGAAGGACTCAAGGTTGACCGCCTGTGGTCCGAGAAGCTTGGGAAAAGCAAGGATGCGGTTGAGGGTGTTACCGCATTTTTTCAAAAACGGGAACCGGTGTTCACGGGCGAATAAGCCGGGATCGGCCGGTCAAATATGTCTTTTCCGCCTCTAGTTGACCGGCCGATTACATCGAATTTGAATTTCCAGCGATTCTTCGCTAACCGCGCCTTTCCGCGATCTCCCGCACCATGCGCGCGAAGAACCGGTTATCGATTCTATAGAAGCTGAGCAGGATAAGCCCGATAATGCCCGCGATGAGCGGGAATAGCGCAAGCATGTGCAGGATCGTGTCCTTCACGAAATCCGGTTGAGCGACATTTGGCGTATAACCTGCCCAGGTGAGAATGGCGCCGGCCAGCCCTCCGCCGACAGCCGCGGCAACCTTCGCCACGAACGAAAAGGCCGAATAGGTGATTCCAGCCCCGCGTATCCCCGTCTTCCATTCGCCGTATTCTATGGTATCCGGAAGCATCGACCAGGTGAGCACCATGGTTATGCCTCCCCCGATCCCGATGATGAAGTTAAACAGAAAGAAAAGCGCCGGATTCGAGTATGACATGAGTAAAACTCCAAAATCTCCAAATATGAAAATTAATATCCCGATGATGAACAAGTTTCGCTTGTTTTGCAATTTCGCGGCGATCATCGGAGTCAGGGCGCTCGCAGGCAGCGCACCGAGAACCTGGACGAGCATAAAGGGGCCAAACAGGTTTTCGTCTCCAGCGTTGTATTTGAAGAAATATATGGCCGAGAAGCTTCGTACCGTTCCCGCGATTCCCGAGGCCAGATACGCCCCCGCAAGCAGGAGAAGATACTTGTTTCGTGTGACCAGGTGCAGCGCGCTTTGGAGATTATACCTTCCGGTACCTGTTGGGCTTATTGCCTCTTTTGTCATGCTGAAGGAGACCATGAACATCGAAAGGGCTATCGCTGCATAGATGGATACCATTATCCCAAATCCAGCAGCTTCCGATGAGAACAATTTCACTGCCGGTCTGGTTATGATTGCAACGGCCACGACCGCTACCTGCGTGAGCACGAGGCCGATGGCCGCGAGACTATTTCTTTCATTCGTGTTTTGTGTTATAGCTGCCGCGAGCGAGTTGAACGGAATATTCACGATCGAATACAGTATACCGAAACTAATGTAGGTGGCGAACGCGTACGCAACCTGCAAGGAGGGAGAAAGATCGGGCGTGATGAATGTAAGGGCGAAGAATAGGCAGAGGATCGGGGCCCCGAACAGCACATAGGGACGGAATTTTCCCCACCGGGTATTTGTCTGATCGGCTATATACCCCACCATGGGGTCGACTGCGGCATCGATAATGCGGGCCACGAGAAATATGATTCCGGCTACGGCTCCCGTGATTCCGAATACATCGGTATAGAAATATAGAAGGAACAGATTCACCACCTGGTAACAGATATTGCACGCCGGGTTGCCAATTGCGTAACCGAGCTTGCGGGTGAAGGGAAGACTCGGCGGGGTAATTACAGCTTCCATATTTGCATTATAGGGCATTTCTGTCCTCCTCCTGTCGTATCTAATGTCCCCGGGTATTTCAGACGATCACTGAAGTGATCTTTCCCTACAAGGGTCGCTCCCGTGATCATATATGCATTCCCGGCCTAGCGTTTCTTCATGTCCTCTTCCAGCAGCAGCTTCCTGAGCACCTTGCCCACCGCCGACTTGGGGAGCGGTGTTTCCCGCACCTCGATGATCTTGGGAACCTTGTAGGCAGCCAGGTGTTGTTTACAATATTCGGATATCTCTTTTTCGGAGAGGACTGCACCCTCCACGGGAACGACCACCGCCTTGACCGTTTCCCCGCGATACTCATGGGGGAGCCCGTAGGCGCATGCCTCGGCTATCATCGGATGCTTCATTAAAACCTCGTCCACCTCGCGCGGGTAGATATTGTATCCGCCCGCGATTATCATATCCTTTTTGCGATCCACGATGAAAAAATATCCGTCCCCGTCCATCGTGGCGATGTCGCCGGTGCGCAGCCAGCCGTCCTTTAACTGGTTACGCGTCTCAATCTCATCGTTCCAGTATCCTTTCATTACCAGCGGACTCTTGATGACCATCTCGCCCGGTTCCCCCGGTTCCACTTCATTGTCGCCGCCCTCAAGGTCCATGAGCCTGACCTGCGTATCGGGAAACGGGATGCCGATGCTGCCGTGCTTTTTCATGCCGACGATAGGGTTCGCGACGCCAAGGGAGGCTGTCTCGCTCATGCCCCAGCCTTCGGAGTAGTTGACACCTTCCGCGCGCAGCGTTTCGATGATGCTCATAGGCAGCGGGGCGCCGCCCGACTGGAGCAATCCGAGCTTTTTAATAAGCCGGGCCTCTTCCGCTTTGGGATGATTGATGAGCGCCGTTATCATGGTGGGCACGGCGGGGAAAAAAGAGATATTTGCGTATCCGCCGATAAAGGCGAGGACCTCCTCCACCTCGAAGCGCGGGAACACGATCATGGTATTCAGGTTGAAAATCGAATAGAGCATTCCCACCACCATTCCGTATACATGAAAGAAGGGGAGAACACAGAGGGTCGTGCGCTCGGGTATGGGTATCGAGGAGATGGCCGCCAGGCCCCACAGAGAGGCCTGCATGGTGGCCGCCACGATGTTGCCGTGCGTGAGTACCGCCCCCTTGGGGAAACCGGTCGTACCTCCCGTGAATTGGATGACCGAAGGGTCATCGGGAATCACATCGATCAACGGGACCCTGGATGCGGATTCCTCTATGAGGGATGAAAAATGCTGCCATCCGGGCACCTGGCATATTTCACCGGAAGTGCTTCGCGGCGCCCCCTTGATGAAATCGGTTATCCTGGTCACTACGACGAGCGGAACCGGATGAGATTCAAGCAGCGGTTTCACGGTCGGCAGCATCAGGTCGAAGGTGAAGAGCGCGGTGATTCCCGTAACCTCGATGATGTGGGTGAGCTCGTCGGCCGTGTAGAGCGGGTTCATGTTTACGACGATGGCCCCGAGCTTCTGGCAGGCGAAGAATGCGATCAGGAACTGGGGGGAGTTGGGGAGGTGCAGGCCGACCCTGTCTCCCTTCTTTACCCCGAGGCGATGGAGCTCCGCGGTCATTCGTGCGGTCATGTCGCGTAGCTCCCAGAAGGTATACCTGGTCCCGTAAAAATCGATTGCCGTCTTGTCGGGGGCGGAACAGCGGGCGTTTTCCAGCAATTGCCCCACCGGTATACGCGGGTAACGGTAGGTGGTATCCACGCACCAGTCATAATGATCATGCCAAATCGACTTTTCCATAAGTGCCTCCAGGGCGGAATATGATACGAGCCGGAACCGGCATGCCCGGTATCCGTGAATGCGGCCGCAAAAAAGCGCGTATCGGCATTGTGAGGGCTCTTCTGTGCGGGCGCGCCGGGAAACAGGCATGCTAAAGATAACAAGCGCTCGTTATTATTGATTGCCGGGATTATGCAAATTTGTCAAATACAATTTATGTGCCGATTCTCCGGGCCGGCGGATACTACTCCGGTCGACAGGCGAAGCGGTGCGGGGAAACTGACTCCCCGATCACGCGTCCCGCGATCAGGCGCCGCGAAGTTTGAATCGCCCCAGCATGCCCAACAGCTCCTGCGCCTGGCCCGCCATTTCCTCGGAGGCGCCCGCGGTCTGCTCCACCAGGGCTGCATTTTGCTGCGTCATGGTGTCCATTTCAATAACCGCGTTGTTGATCTCGTCGATGCCCTGGCGCTGTTCCTCGCTCGCCGCGGCGATCTCCGTAATGAGCGTGACCACCTTCCCGACCGCCGTGACCGTCTTCCCGAGCGCGTCCCCGCTTTTACCGGCGCGCCCGGTGCCCAGTTCGACTTTTTCGAGAGATTCTCTTATCAGCGCCGAGATTTCCTTGGCGGCGTTTCCCGCGCGCAATGCGAGGTTGCGCACCTCTCCCGCCACCACCGCGAAACCGCGTCCCTGTTCGCCCGCGCGCGCCGCCTCCACCGCGGCGTTCAGGGCGAGCAGGTTCGTCTGGAACGCGATCCCGTTTATCACCGAGACGATGTCGCCGATCTTGGCGCTCGAGCCGCTGATGTCGTTCATGGAGCTCATCGCCTGTTCCACTACATGGCTTCCCTCCTGCGCGATGCGCATGCTCTCACGTGAGACCTCGCTCGCCGCTCTCGCGTTCTCCGCGTTCCGTCCAATCGTCGCGGCGGACTCTTCCAAGGTGGACGCGATTTCCTCCAGTGCGGACGCCTGCCGGGAGGTGCGCTGGGAAAGGTTCTGATTTCCCACTGAAATCTCCTCCACGGCCTGCACCAGGCTCTGGGCCGCGGACGCGATCCCCGCGATGAGCCGTTCAAGGTCGTCCCTCATTTGCGCGACGTACACGAGAAGGCTTTCCGTGTCGTCTCTCCGGGTGTCGATGACGGCGGTGAAATCCCCCCGGGCGAGCGTCCTCACGATTTCGTTCACCGCGCCCGGCTCGGCGCCCAATTGTTTCCTTATGCTCCGCGCGACAAGGAAGCCCGCCGCGAGGCCGGTTCCCAGTGCGAGCAGGCTTACCAGGATGATAACCGTCTTTATCCTCCCGGACATTTGCGCGAGCATACGCCCCGCCTCGTCGGCCTTTTCCCGGGCCGTCTGGTTGATGCCGTTCAGGTTTTCCCTTATCAATCCAAGGCTCGGGACGGTTTCGGTCTGGAACACCCGCCTGGCCGCGCCCGCATCGCCCCCGCGGGCGATTACCTCCCTGATTTTCAGCACCGATTCGTGAAGACGCCGGTGGGGCGCTTCAATATCGTCGAGCCTGCTGGCGATCCCGGGCAGAATCCCCTGGGCGGACGTACGCGCATCGCTGTAGTACCACAGGCCCAGCCTGCACTTGTGATAATCAGTCTCGATACGCGCCGTCTCTATGCTCCCGTCGTTCATCGCACTCAATACCGAATTAACCCAGCCAAGGTGATCGAGCTCCCGTTCCTTCATCGTCATCATAAGATCGCGGTTATCGGCGACCCCGTCCGACAGGCGGATGATGGTGAGCACGCCGGTGTAACTCGCGGCGCTGATAATAAGCAGCAGCAGTATCAGGCTCCCCGCGTTCAGGCCCAGTCTGGTTCTCAGTTTCATCGATTGTATTTTCATGGCTCCATCCGTAAAAAGCAATATCATGCGCGTGCACAATAACGTTCGGGCGAATCTCCAGTCTGACCATAGTTACGCGAATACTGGAAGCATTTTTTTTACCGGCGACAGGCGTTCCGCTAAGACCCGCGCTATTGGGATTGACAGGGGGCGCGTGTTCATGATTGCATAGTTACGGCGGATTGCCTTTCGCGAAATTGCGCGGCGGCCGGCGCGCACATGACGACTGACATCCAGGGGAATTTTATTAATATGAAGATTGCAAGGATCGCGGCGCTCGCATCGCTCATCGCGTCGCTTGTAAGCCTCGCATGCGTTTCTGGCCAGGCTCCCGCGAAAAGGCTCTCGCAGGGTCTGGTCCAGAACGTCGACATGGGCGCGCCCATCACCGTGGCGGTGCTTCCCTTCATCGTGGAGGGCGGCCCGGACCTCGAGGGCAGAATACTCTCCGAGAAACTCACGGACGAGCTCGTCAACGCGGGGCGCTTCCGGCTCATCGAGCGTACGCGCATCGAGCAGGTGATGCGGGAACAGCGGCTTTCGCAGACCGGGGTGACCGATATGAGCACCGCCGTGGCCCTGGGCCGGCTCCTTTCGGCGAAGGCGGTGGTGCTGGGGACGCTATACTACCGGGACCGCTCGGCGGAAGTGTTCGCGCGGCTCGTCGACACGGAGAGCGGCATGATACTCGGCTCCGCAAGCGCGGAACTGGACGTGCCGCGCCCCTCCCGCAAGAAGTCCGATACGCGTCTCGCCGCAGCAGGCGCGGCCGGCGACCGGAAGGGCTCGCAGAAAGCGGGCAGTATCGGACCCCAAAAAAAGCCGTCCGCCGTGCTTGAACAACTACAGACCGCCGATTCCTACGGCAGCGTGTACTTTTTCGGGCTGGTACGCAACACCGGCGAGGTCCCGTTGAAGACGCCGCACGTCGTCGTGCGCCTCAGGGACGCGGCCGGGAACCAGCTCATGCTCGTCGACTGTTTCGCGCAACGCGATCTGCTGCCCGGCGAATCGGTGCCCTTCGAGGGGGTCGCGCTCAACCAGAAGGGCATGTACGCCGATTACGAGACGCTCTTCACCCCGGAGCGGCTGGAATACCGCTACAACCTCTACGAGCTCGAGAGCGCGCAGGAAAACTTCGCGCGGGGAACGCTCGACGATTTCCGGCTGAGCGGCGTGCTCACCAATCCCGGGAAGGAGGGGGCGAAGTACGCGAAGGTGGTCGCGGGATTCTACGACGCGGCGGGAAGGTTTATCGGAACCGGGTACGCCTTTACCCAGCTTAAGCTCCTGAAGCCGGGAGAGTCCTCGCCCTACCAGATGCACGTCCCCATGTCCAAGCTGGCCGGCGAGCCCGTTAGCTACGTGCTCCAGTTCACCGCCATCGCGGATTGAACAGCGGACCGGCGCCCGCGAAGACCTCCATCAATGCTTGACATTCCTCCCGGCGGGTGGCCCACTAGCAGCGTATGCCAAAGACCGTGATTGTAATCGGTGCCGGCGACCGGGGTACGCGGTACGCCTCGTTCGCCCTCGCGCACCCTTCGAAGCTCAGGATTACCGGCGTCGCGGATCCCGTTGAGGCGCGGCGCGCGCGCATGGCGCGGGAGCACTGCATCCCCCCGGAAAACGTGTTTTCCACGTGGGAGGAAATCCTGGACCGTCCCCAAATCGCCGACGGCGCGATCATCGCGACCCAGGACGCGCTCCACGCGGCGCCCGCGGTGCGGGCGATGAAACGGGGCTACCACGTGCTGCTCGAAAAACCCATGGCGCTCTCGCGGAAGGAGTGCGCGGGCGTCGCGGCCGCGGCGCGGCGCACCGGCATGTCGCTCAACGTCTGCCACGTGCTCCGCTATACGGATTTCTTCACCGCCGTCAAGCGCGTTATCGACGAGGGACTCCTGGGGGACATCTATACGATATTTCACGCGGAAAACGTTTCGTATCACCATATGGCGCATTCCTACGTACGGGGGAACTGGCGCAGGAGCGATACGGCGTCACCCATGATTCTCGCGAAATGCTGCCACGACATGGACCTCGTCGCCTGGTTCGCGGGGAAGCCGCCCCGCTCCGTGGCCTCGTTCGGTTCGAACGGGCATTTCACGGAAGCCTGCGCGCCCCCCGGTGCCCCGCCGCGCTGCACCGACGGGTGTCCGGCGGAACGGGAATGCCCGTACTATTCGGTCGACACGTACCTGAAGGGGACGCACATGAAGCGGGCGCTCGCCCTCACCGATTCGCCCGGCGTGCGCGGGCTTGCGCGCTTCATGCTCGCATTCCCGCGCCTCTCCTCCGCGCTCCCCGTGCTATCGCGTTTCGCCACCTGGAAGGAATGGCCCACGAGCACCATCACCGACGATTGTACGCCCGCGGGGATCATGCGGGTTCTCCGCGAGGGGCCGTACGGGCGCTGCGTCTACCGGTGCGACAACGATCAGGTCGATCACCAGGAAACCATCATCGAGTTCCAGGGAGGGGCGACCGCCGTGCTCCGGATGCACGGGCACTCGTGGCGGGAGGGGAGGACGCTCAGGATTGACGGCGCGAAGGGCACGCTGCGCGGTACGTTCGGCGGGGGCGGGAGGCTTGAGGTGCGCCTGCATCGGACGGGGAAACGCGTCCGCATCCCGGTCGCGGGCGACCTGTTCGGGCACGCCGAGGGCGATTTCGGCATCATGGAGAATTTCACCGCGGTGCTTTCCGGCGCGCGGCCGGGGACGGACGCCCGGGGCGCGGTTACGAGCCACGAGATGGCGTTCGCCGCCCACGAGTCCCGCATAACGGGAAGGGTCGTGACGACCAGGGGGGAAAGCGCATGAAGAAGAAACCGGAGCTCAATTTCGACCTGAAGCAGATGGCGAGCTTCATGGAGCTCGTGCGCTCGGGGGGCTTCACCAGCGCCTCGCGGAAGCTCCGCGTGGGACAGGCCACCATAAGCCATCATATCCGCGCGCTCGAGGAGATGCTGGGGGTCAAGCTTTTCCACCGGTCCGGCAGGGAGAGCACGCTTACCCCCGAGGGAGAGCTCTTCCGGAAATATTGCGAGCGCGTGTTCCGCGAGGTCGACGACCTCAGGGACGGCCTGGCCCGGGGCGCGTTCGGCGGCGTCACCAGGGTGTGCGCGTCCACCGTTCCCGCGGGATACCTCATCCCGGAGGCGGCGGCTTCGATTCGGAAATCGCACCCGGATTACGCATATAGAATTGAGGTGGCGGGAAGCCGGGAGGTCATCGAGATGATCAAGGAGGGCAGGGCGGAGATCGGCTTCGTGGGACGGAAGATAAGCCTTCCCGCGCTCGTGTTTCAGCGCGTCGCGCGCGACGAGCTCGTCCTCGCGGGCGCGCCTTCCCATCCGGACGCGGTGACGATCCAGGGACTGGGGGAGCTTCCCTTCATCACGCGCGAGAGCGGGTCGGGGAGCCGCATCGCCTACGAAGAGGCGCTCGGGCGGAGGGGCATGCGTCCGTCCGCGCTCGTCCCCGTTATCGAATGCTCGAGTCTCGAGGGGGTCAGGGAATCGGTCATTGCCGGGGCGGGCGTCGCCTTCATGTCCCGCCGGGTGATTGAACGCGCGCTCGATGCGCGCGTGCTCAAGGTTATCCGCGTGGAGGGGATAAAGGTGGAACGCGACTTCTACGCGGTGCGACTCAAGCAGCGCGAGCTTTCCGCCCCGGCCCGTGCGCTCGTCGAGGCGATAAGGGGCCGGGAACGGGTGTAAAGCCGTATCGGCGCCCGCCTAACGCCGTATCTTGCCCTTCTTGTAATCCATCGCCATCTTTATGACGTTGTACGCGCCGTCGTACATGCCCGCCTTCTTGAGCTTGATTATCTGCTCGCAGTACATGGACAGCAGGTCGTCGTGCGTCACCAGCAGGTCCAGCGCCTGGAGTACGTGCTGCACCGTACCGCACTCGATGGTGCCGTCGCCCAGCTCCGCGCTACGTATGGCGCCCCACGCCTCGTGGCCCCCCACGCGCGGGAGCAGGAGCTTGGGTATGGGATAGAAGCTGAACTCTCCCGGCTTCACCACGAGAATGTCCGCCGACCGCATGAGAAGGTTCGTCGCGTACACCGATGCGAAGAGGTCCGGGTTGCAGAGGTGGTGCACCCCGTGCGCCCTGTCGGCGAGGGCTTTGCGCGCGAGGCCGGTCACCTCGCTCCACTCCGTATAGCGCTCAACGTGGAGGCCGGCGTGCTCCATCACGGCGTTCAGCATGTCGTACACGCCGCGGTGATCGCAGGAGTTGATGTAGAGGACGACGCGCTCCTCCTTCACCAGCGGCGCGAGCGCCTCGACGACGGTGGCGATGATCTGTCCCTGTGCCCCCGCGCCGCCTATGGGAATGAGGATGCGGCGGGGCTTCTTCTTGTGCATGCGGTCGATGCGCAGCGCGGAGTCCTTGTCCGCGTTGCTCGCGAGCTCGTGGTCCACGTAATGTCCCGTGAAGCGGATGTCCCGGGAGGGCATGGGCTTCATGACGGCGCCGTCGCGCCCCATGTTCTTGAGCGTGCGGTAACCCAGGTACGCGGAGGGCGACTGTATGGCGTGCAACGCGCCTTCGGCCAGGTGCAGGCCCAGGGGCCAGTTGTCGGGGATCATGTTCACCACGTATTTCATCCCGGCGGAGAGCGCCGCGAGGGAGGGCCAGCCGTGCGCGCCCACCACGGGGATCGTGTCGGGGACGTGCCGGAATATCTTTGCCATGAGGGTGCACATCTCCCGGTCCGACGCGTTGTAGTCGAGCTTCTTGAATCCCTCCGCGGTGAGCGGCTCCCAGTACAGTTTATTGAAGAGTGAGAACCGCTGCGAGAGGCGCGATCCCAGCGAGTAGAGCTTGTTCAGGTGGCTGATAATCCTCCCGCCGGTAGTCTCGGTGTAGGACATCAGGTCCATCCAGTAGGGGGTGAGTCCCATGGAATGGGCCGCGGCCTCGGCGGCCCAT